>JAYSPO010000307.1:0-23806 GCA_043722015.1 Candidatus Kuenenia sp.
TCCCTCGCTGCCGGGCAGCAGACCTTCTGCGACCGACGGCGTGTTGAATGCGCTCGACACAGCCACGTAGTATTCACCCGCCGTCACACCCGCGAACAGAGCGGAGTCTGTATAAAGTGGCAACGTGCCATTCGTCGCCAGCGCCGGGTTGAACGTGTTGTTGTTCCCCGCCACGAACACCAGCGAACCATTGCTGGGGTCGAGTCGATAGAGACTGATCCCGGGATCGAGCGGTGATCCGATGCGTCCCGCGAAAATTTCCGCCGCGAATGAGTAGTGTTCGTTACCACCGATCACGAAGTGATACAGATCGACATCGTTTGCCGGATTGAGGAGCGAGCCGATCGTCGGGTTGTCGTAGGGATCATCGCCAATCGCACCCGCGACCTGGACCAGTCCCGCATGTGTGACGTCGCCCAGTTCGTACGCTCCAGCCGGAGTGTCGTTCGCGGCAGCGGCAGCTCCACCAGCGCCTTCCGTTCCCGCGATTCGGAATTTGAATGCGAAATCCTGTCCCTGCGGAAAGAGGTCGCTGCGGCCGAGCGCTTCGCCATTCAGATCGCGGAGGACCGCCAGTTGCTGCTCGTGATTGCCCGCCAGCAGCACGCGGTAGTAACCCGGGGCCAGCGGCATCGCGGGCGTGACTTCCAGTTCGCCGGCGAAGGCGTTGTAGCCGTAGGTCGCCAGCGGCACTGGCAGTTCATCGCCATCGGTGAAGTCTGTGTTCGAACTCCACGTGACATGCACGGTGTCATCCGGTGCGATGGTCGCGGGGTCAAGTTGGCCGTTGAGTTGTATGCGAATTGTGAAGGGCGAACTGTCCAGCGACGCCTCGGCGGCCGGCTCCGTCGTCAGCACGGACAACGCGACGTCCGCGTCCATCGCGAGTTCCTGAGCCGAGATCTTGAGGAGATATTCACCGGTCGCGCCGGGAATGCCACTGCCGGCGAGAAAGGGATGAAACGCACGATTGCCAGCGCCGCTTACCACGACAAAGTACGTGCCCGCTCCCAGCACACGATCGAGAACTGCCGGGCTCGCCTGATCGGGACTTTCCATCTGAGCCAACTGACGATGCCCCAGCGGATTCTGAATATCCTCGAAGCTGTACGGACTGTGGTTGTAGAGACTCAGGACCAGTGGAGTCGTCATGGCGTCGGGCGCCGTCCGGGTGCTCAGCGTCACCAGACTGGGTCGAGCCAACTCGAAGCGATACCAATCGACGTCACTGGTTCCGGTGACGGCATCGCCGACGGCACCGGACGTTGACAGCGATTGGTTGCCGGTGAGTTGCCCGAGGCCGTCTGCCATGTCGAGCGTATCATTGGGCACGGCCTCGACAAGTCCAGGCCAGACCGCGTTCAAAACCAGCCGCGCCTCAAATGTCTCGACACGATACGGCCAGTGGCCTCGTCGGCGACGCGGTTTCGTACGGAACCCTTCCAGTAGAGACGACCAGTATTTCATCGCATGTCTTCTTTCGAACTCAGCAGTTCCACAGGAATACTTGTGCAGGCGAGCCTGGGCGTTCGCCACATGATCGAACGATTCTCGACAAACAATCAGGCGGCTATCGCCGCCGTGCGCCAAATTTCCAGCGCGGTCGGACATCTCCATTTCCAAACATCAGGTCATCGAGAGCACTGAGTAGTCCCTGCCAATGGATCGCCGAATCATTCACGCCCACCGGGACAGGATGAGTCGCCACCGGCCGCTCGACCGTTCCCGCGGGAGTAAAAGATTTGGTTACGATGTTGTGCTGTGAGTCCTTCGGCGTGACGTCGTGTTCGCCTGCTTCAAATTTGTGCAGGTCCGTGCTGTATCGCGCCGCAGACACGCCGCTACTGTCCGCCGCACTGTTACCGCTCCACACCACGATGACATTGCCCAGGAAGTCGATGGCCACGGAGGACGATTGCTGATCGCCATTCAACGTGTTGTTCACGACGAACTGAGCGTCATCGAGTTGTCCAGTCGAAGTGATCTGTTGTCCATAGACCTGCCAACCGTAGTTGGAGTCAAGACTCGTCCACGTCACGAAGGTGTTGCCTGCGGCGTCCATGGCCACCGCCGAATCGCTCTGATCGCCAGCCGTGGTGGTGTTGACCCGGAACTCAGCCCCTTGAGCGACCCCGCCGGCGTTATAACGTTTTGCGTAAACTCCCCATCCACTGCCATCCTGGTTCCGGCTCGTCCAGGTGATGATGAAGCTGCCATTCTGTCGATTGAGCGCGATCTGCGGATCGATTTGGTCATCTGCGGTAGTGGTGTTGACGCGGAACTCGCTACCCGCGGAACTCCCGGTGGCGCTATAGCGCTGGGCATAAATGCCTGAACCACTGCCGTCCTGGCCGGCGCTGGACCAGGTCACGACAAACTCGCCGTTGAGGCGATTCATCGCGACGGCCGAGTCGGATTGTGCACCGGCCGTAGTGGTGTTGACGCGAAACTCGCCGCCAGCCGCCAAACCGAGCAGGTCGTAGCGCTGAGCGTAGATCCCTGTCCCACTGCCGTCCTGCAGATTGCTGGTCCAGGTGATCACGAAATTGCCCGACCCGTCTGTGGCCACGCTCGGGGCCGTTTGATCGTTGGTGGTCGTCGTGTTCACTCGGAACTCGGCACCGAGTGCGATGCCATTCGCCGTGTATCGCTGGGCGTAGACGCCCGCGCCACTGCCGTCCTGGCTGAGACTCGCCCAAGTGATGACGAAGTTGCCCAATGAATCCATCGCCACAGTGGGATCGACTTGATCGCCGGTGGTCGTTGTATTGACGAGGAACTCGCTTCCCTGGGCCACGCCGCTACTGTTGTAGCGACGCGCGTAGACGCCCCAGCCACTGCCGTCCTGAAGAGCGCTCGCCCACGTGACGACGGACTCTCCGGAGAGGGACGTGGCGACGGCGCGGTCGCTGGTTTGTTGCGTGTTGGCCGTCGTGCCGTTGACGCCAAATTCGGGCGTCAACAGAATCGCCTGGCCGCCACCAGCCGTCAGCGGACTGCCGTTGGCCCTGAGCGTGGTAGGATACGTGACGGCGGGATCTGTGCCGGTCCCCATGTTCAAAACCAGCGAATACTTGCCGGTCTTGAATGCCGCGATCGCGTCCGCGCTCGAGACCTTCACGAAATACGTCTGGCCGGCCGCGATGCCAGTCAGCGTCGCCGTGACAGTCGTGCCGTACGCGCTGCCCGTGGCGGTTGCTTTCACCGCGCCCGTGCTATTCAGAATCTCGACTTTTGGGTCCAGCAGGCTGAGCCCCTGACTGACCACAGTCGCTTTGAGTGTGGTGGCCGAGCCGGCTGGCGTCACGAATTTGAAGAAGTCCAGATCCGCCGTCGTCGTCAAATCCAGCCCGTTGATCACCGCCGCTTTGGTGGTCGTGTTGATCGATGACGTCACGACACTCGCCGCCGCCGTTGTGCCGTTGCTGGTGGTGTCATACGAATCGACTGCTCGAGCCGCGCCGGCACTGTAGATATTCTTGATGCCGCTGATGTCATCGGCGTTCAACGCGGTCTTCACGCTGCCGTAAGTCGAGTACATACACGCAGCGGTCGTGGTCGAGTGCAACAGGCCCAGTGCGTGACCGAACTCATGCGTCGCCACAGTGAACAGATCGTATGTGCTGCCGACGTTGAAAGTCGTGGCCGTGTTGAACTGCATGTCGCCGGCGATCGAGTAATTATTGACCGGAGGGGGCAGGTAGGCCTGGGCCAGCGTGGTGCTGCCGAAATTATAACCGCCGATCCGAATATCGCCGAAACCGGGATCGCCCTGCTGGTTGCTGCCCGACCCCGTCGCGGTCCCGTTGTCGGCCACGACCGCGAAGTTGATGTTGGTCTGCTGCGCCCATTGCTGAGCGGCCTTCAGAATCTGATTCTGCCACGCCGCGGCGGAACCAAACTTGGTGTTGAACGTGCTGACCAGATTACTGCTGTAGCCGTTGATGTTCGTGCCATCGGGCATGAAGCTGATTGTGATCAACGCCGGAGCGGGCCATGCATTGCCAGAAGCCACGAACAGCAAGAGTCGCTGTTCAAGCTGTTCGGGCCATGTCTGGAGGCTCATGTTCCGACGTGCGGATCGAGTGGAGCGCGAAGAGCGCGAAGAGCGAAGAGCCCGTTTCAGACGACGGAACAGCGTGGGAAACCACATATAAGAGATCCTAGACGAAGATGCCAATCAGGGCGTGAACGCACAGCATTCCCGCATCAAGGGGTCACAACATCGAGGGGTCACAGCGTTGAGCGGGGCGTGGCTGCGATCCGCTCAACGCCGGATCACGAGCCTGCTTCCGATTCAACACACGCTTCCATGCAGTCGAAACCTAGGTCACACTGGCGGGCTGTCAATAAATATTTTCCTCGTCAGCAAAATTTGTCGGTGGATTCGAAAGGGGGCATCGGCGAAGGGTTTGCGCAGGCGGCCGATCCGCGTTTTCAGACAGTAGATCCAACCGGAGCCATCATGGCCGTCGCACGATGCCTGTTTCTCAGCGAGGATGATGCCCGTTCATTCCGTCAGCGGCCGGGGCACATGGTAGCGTTTGAGTTTGCGGTCGAGTGTCGAGCGTTCGATGCCGAGGATCACTTTCGATTTGTTCCAGCCGGAATGTTCCCGCGTGGCGAGGTTATCCTCCTGCTCGACATCGGCCATGGAGAGTTCACGGTACTTGCCGGCACCGCTGCGATCGGCTGAAAGAGTACTCGGGCGATTGGCGAGGCCGGAGTTGTAGTTGAGTCAAGTTTTGAACAATGAGTCAACAAAACCTCCCTTCCCGGCAAACGAGCTTTGAAGGGGGGGCATCCGCGACCTGCTGCGAGCGGCGGGCGCTGGGGCGAGAGATATCGATGAACAACGGTTGCGGCGGGCGCTCGAAAAGAGAATCGATAACTCGTTCGGCCGCTGGGACGACCGGCGCGGCGGGCCGGAGTTGCAGAAAGGACAGGAGCGGGGGATCCAGTGTAAATGGGACGAGGGCGTCAAAGATATCCTCGATGCATCATGGTACGCATGGCAAGACCTTGTGGCTGAACGAGAGGATATCGTCAGGATCGAAACGGAGATTGACCGTTTCACGGCTGACCTGACAAAGTTGGACGTCCAGAATCGTCTTTACCAAGAGCTGATCGACGTCCCTGGTCCCCTGCGCAGCCAGTTGGCGGAACGTTCAATACTCGAAGAGCGGGTTCCACGCCTTGCGAAAAAAGTGGAAGAGTTGCGCGAAGTCTTCGCGGAGTGGCCGCAGGCTGCTGCGGCAATCGATGAATGGAACAATCAGAAACACGAACCCGAGGAACGGGCAAAAAGCCTTGAGTTGGAGCTTGGCACTGCTCGCCACCGTGAAGGCGCTGCCGCGATCGTCAGGAGCTACGAGTATATCCTGAAAGCACAACAGAACCTTCACCTGTCACGATCATCACGCAGCGCAACTTAAAACGTAGTGACCTTTCAGACCGACAATCTGTGTAGAACCGCCGGGCCGAACGGTCACTGTATCCTCCCCGGAAGTGACTCTACTCATAGAAGGCTAATGAGAACAGCACCTGCATCCACGTTGCAAACACTTCAAGGCAAACTCTGCCCTCTTAATGCCAGCATGGCCGACCGCCGCGTGTGCATACTCGCCAAGGCGTGTCTCCGTTTTTAGGAACACCACTTCCACAAAGAGCCTCGCTCATTGCAAGTAGTTGCGGGAAAGCAGGATACTTCGACGGGTTCGCGGTTGTCTCTCCGGCGGCGCATGAAAAACCCCGGGGTCGAAATGAATTCGACACCGGGGTTTAAGTGGCGGGGGCCGGATTTGAACCGACGACCTCGAGGTTATGAGCCTCGCGAGCTACCAGGCTGCTCCACCCCGCGACAGTGTGTGCTTTGCAGCAGTTGGAAAATCCGAAACTGCAAAACGTCGCAAAATTGTTGGGTGTTGAATCGCACAGGTTCATATCCTGTGCGAGGGACGCGGGATACTATCGACGAACCACGCGATTGCCAGTAACTTTTTCCGGCAATTTCTCAGGTTCTATCGAATGGTCCGTATTTCAATGTTCTTCAGTGTCGTTTTCCTGCGATTGGTCATCACCCTTCTGTCGCTCGACCTGCTCGACCCGTGCTTTCGCCGGCAATCGATTCCCTCATTTTCGTATCCGCCTGAACATTCTTGAGTTCGTAAAAATCCAGCAGCCCCAGTCTGTTACTGGCAAACGCTTCCGCAACTGCCTTTGGCACTTCCGCTTCCGCCAAGACAACGGCCGCCTTGTTTTCCTGAATCTTAGCCACCATTTCCTGCTCACGCGCTCTTGCTGCGGCACGTCGTTGTTCGGCTTTCGCTTGTGCGACACGCATATCGGCTTCGGCCTGGTCCGCGAGTAATCGGGCGCCGATATTTTCGCCGACATCGACGTCCGCAATATCGATGGACACGATTTCGTAGGCCGTTTGAGCTTCTAGGCCCTGCTGCAGAACGGTTTTGGAAATCGAGTCGGGATTCTCCAGCACTAACTTGTATGAGGCCGTCGATCCGATGGCCTGCACAATGCCCTGACCGACACGAGCGATCACAGTTTCTTCGGTCGCTCCGCCGATCAATTGCTGAATATTCGTCCGCACGGTCACGCGTGCTCTGGTTCGCAGTTCAACGCCATCCGCAGCGACGGCGGACAATGTTCCCTGCGGACTTTTGGGATCCGGGCAGTCAATGACTTTTGGATACACGCTGGTCTTTACGGCCTCCAGAATATCGCGTCCAGCAAGGTCAATCGCCTGAGCAGTATTCCAGTCGAGCGGGATGTCGGCTTTGTCCGCCGCAATGAGAGCGCGGATGACGTTCGGCACGTTGCCGCCAGCCAGATAATGCGCTTCCAGTGCGCGGGTTGAGATTGGATATTTTTTTGTCAGGCCGGCCTGAACGGTCATGATCTTGCTGCGCACGATGACGACAGGATTGACACGCCGAAATCGCATCGACACCAGATCCAGGAGGCCAATTCCAGCCCGCGTCATTTTGCATTGCAGCCATAAACTGGCAAACTGAGCAAAAACCGCCAGGAAGACAATTGTCACCAGCAATGCGAAAACCAGAAGGCCCCATTTAATGGGTTCGCTGATGTCTGCAAGCAGAATGTGTTGCATGGTGATCTCTCGAATAGCGGGTGCTGGCGGAAACATGGAATGTCTTGAAAGGCGAAACGTACGGACTTTGAAACCGGATCAATCAGGTTCCTCAGGACTGGGTGTAATCATCCGGAATCTCGAAGTCAAGCCGGTCGCCACTTTCGTTCCCATCGAGCGGCAACGAGCCCCGGTTGTCAATTCGTGCATTTTTCGAAGTTGCGGGAGGATTCAGGTCGTCAGTGTCAACGCTCGGCAGCGGCTCAAGGGCCACTCGTTGCGAAGCATTTTCGTCATCCTTTGTCCATGGACGTACGACGATTCGATTGGACCGCGCTGCCACGACGATGACGGGGGTATGTGGTTCGATCAGCATGCCGAGACTTTCGGCATGAAACCGTTCCGAGTTGATCGATACCATGCCACCAGGGGTCAAGAGTGTCTGAGCTGTCCCGCGCTGGCCGACCAGTAGGTCGAGCGGATTCGGTGTTGTCTTCTCGGCGGGCGGAGGCGGTCGAAGAATCAGGCGATTGCCAAGCGACGTCTTCTGCATGAGGGCCACGGCGCTTATCAATGACCCCGGAATTCCGGTAACCAGCACAACGACGTAAGTCCAGAAAAAGGCGGGATTAACACCCCACCACGCTTTGCACGCGCTCCAGAATGAAACGATCAGCGCAACGGCGGCGATGACCAGAATCATTCCGAAGCTGGGAATGAAGAACTCCAGTCCCAGCAGAAATAGTCCCAGCAACAACAACATTGTCGCCAGAATCCCGGCGTCCGGCATGGTTGAACTCTCATTTGTTGAATATTGCCGCGTTGAATTGAATCCGGCCAACGTGAACAGTGCTTCCATTCTGCCGACATTGTAAGTAATGTTATACCAAACACGCCAATCTGCGAGCAACAACTCAGTGCTCACCAGAATCACCCCGATTCTTTGTTTCATTTCCTTCCCAGGAATTCGACCACAGGAGCTCACCCATGAGTGCTTTCTTAACGACCCGCCGAACCATGCTGCAAGGTCTTGGCGTAACGCTGGCGCTGCCGTGGATGGAATCATTGCGAGTCTGGGGGCAGGAGGCGGGCACAACCGCCGCGACCGGAGAAGCACCGATTCGGATGGCAGTGCTGTTTTCCGGGAACGGGTTTCACAAGGACCACTGGTGGGCTAAAGGGGCCGGAAAGGACATGGAGCTCGGCAAAGTCCTGGAACCCCTCAACGACTATCGCGAAAAACTGCTGTTCATCAAGGGGCTCTATAACGAAGAAGCGTTGAAGGGAAACATTCACAGTTCGCAGACCGGGAATCTGCTGAGTGGTGCGCCACTGGAAGCCGGCGGCGGCATTCGAAGCGGCACGAGCATCGACCAGTTACTGGCTCAAAGTTACGGTCAAACCACGAAAGTGCCGAGTCTCGTGTTAGGCTGTGAAAAGGCCAACCCATCGGTGCATAAGAATTACTCGATGCTGTACAGCAGCCATATCTCATGGAGTTCACCAACAACGCCGACGCCGCTCGAAGTCTATCCGGCTCTGGCATTTGATCGGTTATTTCGCGACGAAGCCAGCAAAGGAGACAAGAGCGTTCTGGATGCCGTCCTTGAAGACGCCACCGATCTGCGACGAAACATCAGCCTGAGTGACCAACAGAAGCTGGACGAATATCTGGCATCTGTACGCGAAGTCGAACAACGCATCTCCCGCGCTGGGCAGCGCGGCGAATTGCAGGGCTGGAAACCGACGCTCGATAAACCGAATATTCCACGGCCAGCCGATGGCATTCCTCAGGACATTGCCGAACATATGCGGCTGATGAGCGACATTCTCGTGCTGGCCTTCCAGACAGATTCCACTCGGCTGTGTACGCTTAAACTCAACAATGATCATTCGTCACTGCGGTTCCCGAACCTCAACGTGGACTATATGATTCACCACCTGTTGTCGCATCAGGAATCCGACGACTGGCTGAAAGTGAATCGGTTTTTCATCGAGCAGTTCGCGTACATCGCGGGAAAACTGGATGCCATTCAAGAAGGCGAACGGACGGTTCTGGACAACTCAATGCTGATGTACTGCAGCAGTATGCACACCGGAGGCCACGACGCAACCAAACTGCCAGTGGTCATTCTCGGCAAAGGCGGCGGCAAACTCGAAACAGGTCGCACCCTCGACTATCTCGACAAACCTAACCGCAAAATGTGCAGTCTCTACTTGTCGCTGCTGGACAAGTTCGGCCTGAAACTCGACAAATTCGGCGATTCCACCGAACGTCTTGCCGAAGTTTGAAGGTCACGGATGGAATGGGTGCGCGGGATCAACTGCGGTGCAGACCAATAGAATCGTCGGAGACGGATATGGAATTGCGTGAACACAGCGAATGCTCTGTCAGCAATGGATTGATGGGTGTCCGGAGTTGGAGGGCAGCAGCCGCCCCCCCGGACCCCCTGGGGAATTCCTTCGCTCCTCTCAGTCCAGCCCAAGCCGCCCGATCCATGAAGGCCCGATGGACAAGAGCACCAGATTTTATGCTCAACCGCGTCATTAATCCCTAAACAAGCGACCTTTGGAGTGCGGTGACTCGTTACCGCTTTCTTTTTCAGAAAATTTGGCTCTGGAAACGACGTGCGTGCGGCCGACTTCACCTGAAATTGAAATGGAATGTTCGCTTTTTCCCACGCCGATTGAAAAAAATGCCGTGTTGGAAAGGCAAACGACGTAAACAGGGAACCCGAATCCGGGTCAACTTATCGCGTGAATCGGAAGCAGCCTCCCCCACAGGGCCACGCATGATTCGGATATACTGTGCTGGAGGTTAGAGCGCTCGTAAGCGCTTTGAAGCGGGGTAAACGCATGTGCCAGCCTGAACCGCGCGCGGTTTACAGGTATCGCACTCAACGCGGAGAGTGACGCGGCCGACCGAGAATACCGAATCAAGGAGATCGTCGCTGGTTTGAGTGTCCACAAAAAAACCTTGGCAACGTCGTGTTGCCAAGGGCTTTTGCGTCTGCAACGTGATGCCTGAATCTCTGAATGCACTACGCAGAAAAACTGCTGCCGCATCCGCAGGACTTCACGGCGTTTGGATTCTTGAAGGTGAATCCACGTTTTTCCAGGCCGGTGTAGAAGTCAATCTCGGTGCCGTCCAGAAAGAGATCGCTCTTCTTATCGACAACCACGCCCACGCCATGATGTTCAACCATGACGTCTGCTGATTCGTCGAACGAATTTGTGAAGTCGAACGAATACTGAAATCCGCTGCATCCGCCGCCAGCGACGCCGACGCGGACGAACTTCAGTTCCGGGCGGTTTTGTTCCGACATGACACGCTTGATTTCGCTTGCTGCTGCTACCGTCAGTGTTACCGACATGTGATCGCTTCTCCCAAAAACATCATTGAACAGGTATAGTCAGTAAAAACATGAATGCTGTGGCTGATTATCGCCGTTGGCGTGCCACAACGCACATCATTTCGTGAAATTTAGACTTGCGGCAGGCGTTCTTACAGGCGAAAAGTCCAGAAATTGCAAGATTCCCTCACTCCAGGACGTCTTTAATGCGTCAAACTGCAAAAATAACGCAATCCTGTACCCGCCGGGGCACGATATGTCTCGCCAGTTTCCTCGGAAAGTACAGACAAGGAATTCCAGAATGAAGATGTTCGTGTACTTCCAGCTGCTTGCCGGACTGATGATCCTCTTGTGCTCCGTGCCTGGCTGCAACAATCTTCCGACCACCGGAGCGTCGATCGCTGGAACTCCTGATGGCTTCGCCGAAATCATGGTGGTCACGGCAAGTGGTGAGACTGAACTGGAAGAGATCGGCTTTCTTGAAGCGGTCGATCGTAAGGATCAGAAACTGGTGCTTGTCGATTTCTGGGCACCGTGGTGCGGCCCCTGCCGCCAGTTATCGCCTGCCTTGGCAGCGACTAAGAAGAAATGGGGCGACAAGCTGGACGTGGTCAAAGTGAACGTCGATGACAATCAAGCCATCGCTCGACACCTCGGAGTCGATGGGATTCCTGATGTTCGCATCTTCAGCAACGGGACGCAGGTCGGAGACTTCGTCGGCATCATGGCACAGGATGAAATTGAGGCATTGTTGAGATCCCTGCAATGACTCCCGCCAGTGTTGACACAGTGTCCGTCATTTCTCGGCGACGTGTCTGGATGTTCCGGTTGATCTCCATCGTGCTCGGACTGAGCGGATTCGTGCTGCTGGAACTGGTTTGCATGGCGGCAGGCTGGGGTGAATCGCAGTTCGGTGACGACCCGCTCGTCGGTTTCGAGTCCATCCGACCTTTGTTTGAAAAGACGTCTGACGGCCGCGAATTCCATACGTCGCCCGCGCGCAGAGGCTACTTCAAAGAAGTGTCGTTTGCGGTTGAAAAGCCGAGCGATGAATTCCGAATCTTCGTGTTCGGCGGATCGACCGTGCAGGGGAATCCGTTTTCGATCGAAACCAGCTTCCCGACGTATCTGCAGATTACTCTCGAAAAAGCGGACTCATCGAGATCATGGAAAGTCGTGAACTGCGGCGGCGTGTCGTATGCCAGTTATCGATTGCTGCCCGTGATGCGGGAATGCCTGAACTACCAGCCGGATTTGTTCGTGTTTTGCGGCGGACACAATCAGTTTCTGGAACACATTTCGTTCGAAGAAGTCCGCGAATCTGCCGCCGTGACCGGACGGGCTTTTTCGATTCTCAGTCAACTGCGGAGCTTCCGCATTCTGCAGCGATCGCTGAAAGGCAGTCCCACGCCGAATCAATTGAGCGGCACGGCGTTGACCGTCAGTGGCAGATCAGCAACGCTGCCGCTCGAAGTGACCACATTGCTCGATCAACACGACGGATTGGCAAAGTATCATCGTGACGACAGGCTGGCAGAGATAATTTCTCGTTCGTTTGCCGCAGACCTGCGATCCATGTCCGTCCTCAGTCGCGAACATCAAGTGCCGCTGCTGTTCCTGTTACCGCCATCCAACCTGAGCGACTGTCCGCCATTCAAGTCAGAATTTTCCGCTGCGACACCCGTCGCTGATCAGGTTGAGATCACATCAATCCTGAAGAAGTCGCGGGAGCTGGCGGTGCACGATCTTCCTCGCGCGATATCACTGCTTGCGGAAGCCGCTCGCCGAGATCCACGCTATGCGCTGACATGGTACGAACTTGGGCAACTGCAGTTGGCCGCTCTGGACTTCACCGCCGCAGAAGTTTCCTTCAGATGTGCGAAGGACGAAGACGTGTGTCCCTTGCGCATGACATCGCCGCTCGAATCGGCCATGCGCCACATTGCATCAGAGGAATCCGTCCCGTTCATTGATGCCCATGAACTACTTTCGCGAAGCTGTCGGCACGGTATCGTGGGTGATGCGATTCTGGTGGATCACGTCCATCCGTCGTTTCGAGGCCACGAAGAAGTTGCGATATCGATCGCCGAATGGATGCTGTCCAGCAGTATCGCATCGGAAATGAATACCAACTGGAAAGAAGCAGCGGTGCAGGAATGCCGCGACCGTCTGATGGCACTCGACGACCTGTATTTCCTTCGCGGCCAGCGTGCATTACGAAGTCTGAGACTTTGGGCCGCCGGACGTGCTGACGAAACACCAACAGTCCCTCCTGGACAGTTTGATGAGAAACCGACGTCAAGAGAAACCATGATTCCATCCGAATCCACCGAAAACGCTGCGAAGTAGGGATCTATCGGGTCCGCAGTTGCGAGCTGGAAGATATACTTTGCGTCGCCCGGAGCTAAACGACGTCAATCAATACGGTGAACTTCTCAATGATTGTCAAACTTGGTCCCTGTCGTCTGGAATTGATTCAGGGAGATATCACTCAGCAGCAGGTCGATGCAATCGTGAACGCGGCCAACGCAGCACTGGCCGGCGGTGGTGGTGTTGACGGTGCGATCCATACGGCGGGGGGACCGTCGATCATGCAGGAGACCCGCGAAAAGTATCCGGAAGGCTGTGCAACTGGAAACGCAGTGGCGACCGCTGCCGGTGACTTACCCGCGAGATTCGTGTTTCATTCCGTCGGCCCCATCTGGAAGGGCGGACGACAGGGCGAACCCGAACAACTGGCGATGGCATGTCGTGCCTGTCTACAATTGGCGGTGAAGCATAACTGTGCCAGTGTGGCTTTTCCAGCTTTGAGCGCCGGAGCCTACGGCTATCCCATCGATCTTGCTGCGGCGAACCTGGTCAAGACCACAATGGACTTTGTGCGCTGGCATCAGAAACCAGCCGTCGTCAGGTTTGTGCTGTTCGATCAGGGAGCGTTTGGTGCGTTCGCCCGCGCCGTGGAGGAAGTGGTGCCGCGATGAGCGAGCCATCGATTCGGAGTTTCACGGCATCGGATGGCTACAGGATTCACTTCCGTCACTGGAAGTCTGAAACGCCCCGCGGCATCGTCATCGCGCTGCATGGAATACAGAGTCATTCCGGATGGTACGAAGCGTCGTCACGCGCGATGGCCGACGCAGGTTTCGACGTCTATTTTGCCGACCGACGTGGTTCAGGTCTGAATGGCTTAAAGCGCGGTCATGCGGCGCATGGACTGCGGCTGATCAATGATGTCCGCGCTCTGGCAACATTGGCAAGACATGAACAGCGAACAGCCGCAAACGTTGGCAGTTCGTTGCCGCTGATCATCACGGGTATCAGTTGGGGCGGCAAAATCGCTGCAGCCGCAGTCGCGACGTTTCCCGACGAATTTAACGGACTGGCGTTGTTGTATCCCGGTCTGCACCCAAGAATTCGCCCGAACGCATGGCAACGATTTCGACTGAACCTTGCACGCCGCTTCGAAATCACAAAAACCGACATCCCGATTCCATTGCGAGCCCCGGAATTGTTTACCGATACCGTCGAATGGCAGCAGTTCATCGCGCATGATCCATTGGCCTTGCATACAGTCACCAGCAGTCTGCTGAATGCCGGTCGCGATCTGGATGCGCTTCTGGCCGAACGTGCGGGAGACATTCATTGTCCGGTCTTGCTCATGCTCGCCGGCCGCGACAGAATCATCGATAACCCGCAAACGCGTGTTCTGGTGAGCCAGTTCGGAACCACTCATCTGACCTGCAGATGTTATCCAAATGCCTGCCATACACTGGAATTCGAGCCAGCTCGAGCCGACATTTTTGGGGATCTGACGGAATGGCTTGGAAAGCGACTTACCGACATTGCCCACGGCGAGGATTGCCGGTAGAGCAGATTGCACTTACACTGCCTCGGCGGCACGGCTTGATGTCGCTGTAAGGTGCGTGCAGCGGAGCGCAACGCACCACCTGTGACGAAAAAAGGTGTGTTCCGCTGTCGCTGCACAAACCCTGTTGGACTTTTTAGCCAAGCTGACACGCTGGACGCTAATCCCACTTCAAAACCCATCAAGCGCCATTCCGTTCACGTTTCTGGCTGTTTCAAGCCCAACCTTCAGCCCTGATTGAGAGTCTACGAGCAACCGCATGCTGGAACGCCGCGAACTTTTCCCAAACGTGATTGAACTCAATTTTCAGGCCCGCCGACGGATGGGATGCTGTGTCTATCTGATTTATTCCGGATCGGATTGGATGCTGCTGGATATCGGCTACGAAGACACGGTCGATGAACTGATCAATCTGATTCGACAACTGGATTTTCCGCTGGCCAACTGCAAGTACCTGGTGGCCACGCACGCAGATGCCGATCATGTGCAGGGTTTCCAGAAAGCGAAAGAGATGCTCACGGGATCGCAACTGGTGGCGCATCCTGAAGCGAAGCAGATCCTCGAATCCGGGGACCGGATCGCATCCTTTGCCGAGATTCCGATGCAGGGGATTTCGATTGAGATGCCGAAATTTGTGATCGACAGGGAAGTTTCTGAAGGTGATGTGCTGCAACTGGGGGATCTGAAATTGCAGGTCTGGGATACACCCGGACATGCGGTCGGACAACTTTCATTCCGGCTGGGGAATCTACTGTTTTCCGGCGACAATATTTTCCGTGATGGCTGCGTCGGCAGCATTGACTGTCATCACGGGTCAGACATTCCGGCGTTCATCCTGTCGCTCAAACGCATCCAGGCCAGCAGCGTGGAATGGCTGCTCCCGAGTCACGGCCCCGCATTTCGGAATGATCGCAAGTTGTTACAATCGGCCATCGATCGACTCGACCGTTACCAGCACATGGCCGACTTCGGAACTTGTGCGGTCGATTGGCCGTTGCTCGATGAATGGGAAGTTGAACTTGGCAAGGGAACGCATCCGGCAACGAACAAATGAAACGGATGGGATTCCACAGGCACATTTCTCTTTTTCATAGAAATACCCGCATTAAATGTCACGTACAACTCGCCGATCATTCATGGCGTCTGCGGCTGCCGCTGGCGTGGCTTTCAGTTTTCCTTCCGTTTCAAAAGCGGCCATGGCGAATGATGCTGTGCGACTGGGATTCATCAGTTGCGGTGGCCGCGCCAACGAATTGATGGGCGCATTTTCACCGATCAAAGGCGTCGATATCGTGGGGCTGTGCGATCCTGATGCGTCGCGCTTGGGAAAAACGAAAGAGCGATTCCCTGCCGCAAAGACTTTCAGCGATCTGCGCAAACTGATCGAAGACGATACGGTTGATGCCGTTGTCGTGGCAACCTGTAATCACTGGCATTGCCTGGCTGCGATCTGGGCAATGGAAGCAGGGAAAGACGTGTACGTCGAAAAACCGCTGTCGCACAGTCAGTGGGAGGGCGAACAGACCGTCAAGGCCGCGCGAAAGTACGACCGCATCTGTCAGGTGGGGACACAGCAGCGCTCAGATCCGATGCAGGCGGAGATCAAGAACTTCCTGCACGAAAAGCAGGGAATCGGCAAACTGCTGTCCACGCGCGTCAATCGTATCGGCGTTCGCGGACCGATCGGAAAACGATCCGAACCGTTGCCGATCGAAAAGTCACTGGATTACGATCTGTGGCTCGGGCCTGCTGCCGACAAGCCGATCTTCCGCGACAAACTACAGTATGATTGGCACTGGGACTGGAACACAGGCTCTGGTGAAATGGGGAACTGGGGCGTCCATGTGCTGGACGATGTTCGCAACAATGTCTTTCAGGACAAAGTCACGTTGCCAAAGCGTGTGCTCGGGGGCGGCGGTCGAGTCGCATGGAATGATGCGGGAGAAACGCCGAACGTGCATTTCGTGTACTTCGACACGGGTGTGATGCCGGTCGTGATCGCACTCAGCAACCTCACTGCAGGGCCGCAGGAAAAAAAGTCACCAACGCATCCGGGTCCCGGCAGCGGCTACATCGTGTACGCCGAAGGCGGTCGTTTCGAAGGACAGCGCGGGAGCGGGACAGCGTTCGACAGGGATGGCAAGGTACTGCAGAAATTCAAAGGCACGAGCGGCATGGGGCTGCATCAAGCCAATTTCATTGATGCGGTTCGCAGTCGTAAGCAGGAATCGCTCAACACCGACGTTGAGGTCGGACATCATTCAACGGGCTGGTGTAATCTGGCGAACATCGCGTTTCGTGCCGGTGGAAAATTCGCGCATGAACCACTGATGAGCGTCGATGTTGATATCTGGCAGGCACTCCTCAAAGAAATGCACGACCATTTGCAGGCACATTCAGTGCCGCCGGACAGTGCCGATCTGCGTGTCAGTTCGATGCTGGAACTTGATCCGGCCACAGGTCGTTTCGCAGGCGAAAACGCTGAATTCGCCAACAAATGGCTGCGGCGCGACTACCGCAAGGGCTTTGAGGTCCCGGAAATCTCATAGCGGACAGGATTCCCGGAATATCCGTCAGCACCGGACCTTTCTTGACGTAGCCGCTCCAGACGCTTAATCTGAACGCTGCGAAACGCGGATTTACTGATGTTCAGTCGTTTTTTGACCCAGGATTGAAGGACGTATACAATTCAAGTGAATCCATCGGCATTTCGACGGTCGATGTTAATTGTAGCCTGCCTCAAAGTTATCAGTGGTTCTCCCCGAACTGCTTTCATGATGTTCCGGTTCCTCGCCTCATTGGCCGGAGATTGCAAATGTTGACACTACTTGGACAACCCACAAGATACTGTGATGGAATTTCTCGTCGCAGCTTTATGAAGATCGGCGGCCTGTCGATGGGCGCTGTGGGCGGTGTGAATCTCGCCAGCATGTTGCGTGCAGAAGCAACGTTGGGCAACGCAAATTCCGGATCACAGAAGTCCGTCATCAATATCTTCCTTGGCGGCGGTCCGCCTCACCAGGACATGTGGGAAATCAAGACCGAGGCACCGCGCGAAATTCGGGGTGAATTCAGTCCGATCGAAACTGCCGTGCCCGGGATTCAGATTGGTGAATGCTTTCCCAAGCTTGCTGCGATCATGGATCGGCTGGTAGTCGTAAGATCCGTCGTCGGCTGTTCCGGCGCGCACGATGCGTTTCAGTGCATGACCGGTTGGGAACGTAAGAGTATCGAATCAATCGGTGGCCGTCCTTCGATTGGTTCAGTGCTGTCCAAAATGTATGGACCACGTGATGCCGGAATTCCTCCAGCCGTGGCGCTGGCTGAGAAGACGCAACATGGACCGTGGTCAGAACCTGGTTCGGCGGGATTCCTGGGATCGGCCTTTCAGCCGTTCCGGCCGAATGGCAACGGCATGGAAGATCTGACCCTGAATGGTGTTTCACTGGATCGCCTCGCAGACCGCCGCTCGCTGCTGAAAGGGCTGGATCAGCTCAAACGCTCCGCCGATGCGACAGGCACAATGAAGGGCATGGATTCATTTACAGAAGCTGCGTTCGGTGTGCTGACAGCCAGCCGCCTGGCCGAGGCACTGGACATTACCAAAGAACCTGATGAAGTTCGCCAGCGTTACGGTGATGGCAAACCGTACAAGTATCAGTACGACGGCGCTCCAACCTGCAATGAACACATCTTGCTTGCGCGACGGCTGGTCGAGGCCGGTGTGCGATCAGTAACCCTGTCGTACGGACGCTGGGACAGTCACGGCCAGAATTTTGACCTTGTGCGTGATCACGGCGGTAAGCTGGATCAGGCGGTCAGTGCTCTGGTGCTGGACCTGGAAGAACGCGGCATGCTCAACGACGTCACGATTCTTGTCTGGGGCGAATTCGGGCGCACGCCGCGTGTGAATGACGGTGCCGGCCGAGACCACTGGCCGCAAGTGAGTTGCGCTTTGATGGCTGGCGGTGGAATGAAGACCGGTCAGGCCATTGGTGCCACAAATCGGCTGGGCGAATATGCCGTGGTTCGACCTGTGGACATGCAGGAAATCATCGGCACCGCCTATCACAATCTCGGCATTGATGTGATGAACACAACTTTGTCCGACCCCACCGGACGGCCGCAGTTCCTGGTGGATGTTCGCGAACCAATGCGGGAACTTGTGTAACCTGTGGAGTGCGGCGACCTGTCGCCGCTTTGCCTTTCCGGCACGGAGTTTTTGTCGATCCGCGTGGGAAGACAGCGAACATTCAATTTCAGATGAAGTCGGCAAAACAAACGAACGTTTTTCCGAAAGCCAAATTGCCTGAAAAAGAAAGCGGTGACGAGTCACCGCACTCCAAAGGTCACTTGTTCAGCGTCTAATCGCGTCGCACGCTGGAAGTTTACGCCAGGTTCAGCATAGTGGCTTCACGTCGAAGGCGTTGTAAGCAGTTACAAGAGCATTCGCCACGGTTTCGACGAGTTCCCGGCGGTGGACGGGTTTCTTCAACACAGAAAATGCCTGCGCTTCGCGGGCATCGCGTTTGACTTCGTCGCTGGTGTCGGACGTGATCAGAATGCACGGACGTGTGAAGTCCATGCGTTTGAGTTCTCTCATCGTTTCAATCCCGGTCATCACATGCATGTGCATGTCGAGCAACACGATGTCAATTCGGCGACGCTGCACAAGGTCCACGGCTTCTTCGCCGGATTCGGCTTCGTGCAGGATCAGGAACGGTCGATCTTCCAGGACTTCACGCAGCACTTGACGAAAGGCGGCGTTGTCATCAGTGATCAGTAGCTGAAATTCCTGTCGTGCTGAAGTCACCATATTCCCTCACCTGTCCCTGATGGTTTTCGAAACGGATCGAACTCAATCAGCATCCGTGCTCCGGTGTGAACCAACGGACTATCTGTAACCTCTCTGATAATTTCCAGTCAACCCAGGGAAAAATAAGTCCTATGAATCCTATACGACGTATTTGCCCTGGGCCGTTTTCAGTGTGCTGCCTCAGATGCCGCCGGCTGAACGGCATCTGACTTTTTCGGCGACATCTCAAACATTTCACAATCCGGGTGCCCGTTCCGCCAGTGCGTCCAGAACGCGGCCGGTGACGTATGCCGCCACATGGCCAGTGCTTTTCCGACGTGTGAATAAAACGTGTAATTCGTATCGATTTCGTCCTGTGGCGTTGTTTCGACATTCGCAACGAGCCAGTCGGCGGCCTTCAGGATCTGTTCTCGTGGCGGATGGAGTTCGAGCGGGGCGATCGATAGCCATTCCAGATGGTGCCCGGTCGCGATAACTCGCTTTGACATCGGCTCGCCGGGGTCGGCTTTTGCTTCCGATTCGGCGCCGTCCGTCCAGTTCGATGTCCAGGAACCGTCTGGTCTCTGCGACGCAGCAATCAGATCACGCACAGACGTCAGATACTCCATGATCTGCGTTCGCGTTTCCTGGGTGATCAGCTGTCCGCCGCTCTGATCATCAAGGCGAACCAGCAACATCAGTGAGTAGACACGATGGGTTCCGAGGCAGACGCCGTCGCGTTTGTGATTTCGCATCAGTCGTTCAGCCAGCATATCGAACGTGATTCGCCGTCCTTCGCCATTATGCCATGTCGCTGTCTTTTGCGGCGCCAGCCAGAGTGCGAACGACATGACTGACCATTCGGTTTCGCGCTCGTCCAGCCGAAAGTCCCGCATGGCTTCGATGACGATGTTGCGGACGTGCATTTCGCGAGCAGTTGTAAAGACGGAATCCTCGAGCGACAAACCCGCTTCTGTCAGAGCTGCGAGGGTGTGATCATGGTGCACCGAACCGGATCGATCCTCCGCGAAACGGACATGAATGCCGTCGTCGTTGGCGATCATCAAGGGGTTGGAGTTCTCGCCCCAGGAATCGACGAACTTCGCCATGTCCGTGAGAAACTCTTTCATCTGCGGACCTGAGATGATGTCAGGATTTGTAAATTCAATCTCGCAGCCCCAGGTTCGCAGCGCGTGCTCAACGAGATTCGGACGCAGATGATCGCGGCTGAATCGCGGCAGAATCTTCTTCAGCACCGCCGCCAGTTCTTCATCGGAGACGACCTCGGTTTCGTCGTAAAGTGACTCAACCGTCGTGGCTTTTTCCGACTTCAGTGCAACATCAAGCGGATACGGCTTGTGACGAATGTGCGCGATCACTTCCTGCTGCTGAGTTCCCGGCAGCAGAAACCATGACGCCACGAATGCTCCGCCAAAGACCAGCTGAACCGACAACCAGGTACGGAGAGTGACAATGTTTTTCGATCTCTTTATCGGATTCATGGAACTTCTATCGGTGAATGGTGATTTCTAAATCTCTTTGCTGCGAACAAACACAACGGCCTGGCGATCTTCATAGAGAGCCTTCCAGTCAGCACTCTCACGGATGCGTTTGGTCAGCCCGGACTGACGATCCTTGTCGACCACGGCCATGTTGATTCCGTATTCGTCCATAAGACTATTCCAGTCGCTCGGACCGTTCACCAGGCGAATGTAGTCGCCCCACACTTGCTCCGGGATCAAGTGCACATGCAGATTGACCATAGGTTCCACTGACCTGGGGCCTCGGTTCATTACGTAACCTGCCCATTCTGCAGGAATAAACGAAATCCCGCGCGGCAGCTTTTCCAACGAATCCAGAAATGCGACAGCGGATAAAGGTGTTTCGCGGGAGACCATTTTCTCTGCCTCCGGTACTCGCCTATGGATCATCTGCACGCCAAACGACGTGAAGGCAAACAGGATCCAGACCAGCCCAAGATTAACCACGGTCCACAACCCGGTCGGTTTGCCCGGCTGCGGATTTTTGAGCCACGCCGTCGTTTTTCGAATCGATGCAATCAAGTGAGTTCCGATCACGATTCCTGCAATCGGAGCCCACCAGTTCAGCATGCGGCCAGACCACATCGCAAGAAGTCCGGTGACCACAAATGCCAGCATCTCACCGCAGTGCATGCGACGCGGGCTCAGCTTGATCGCCATGAATGCCAGCAGTGCAGCGGCGACCGCAGATTGTCCCTGAGCAGATCGCAACGTCAAGGCATCCCATTCATACATCGATCCGATGTTCGGATTGCCGGCGACGTTGAAGACTTCCGGATAGATGGAAAAGCCGGCCGGATTGAGCAGCGCCGCTGCGGCACACAGTTGAGTCAGCAGAATAGTGCGGTGAAATTCACGATCCAGGATTGCGACTCGAAATGATTTCGAAATGACCAGCACATCTCCAACGCGACCGATTCCCGCCAGTCCCATGAGCAGCAGTCCCATCGAAAACGATCCATGGACATTGGCCCATAGAGCGTACATCAATGGCATGGCGATCCAACTGAGTTTCAAATGTTTCCTGCGGCCAAACATCCAGGCAACAACGACACAATAGAACAACACGCCGACCAACTGCGGACGAATCACCAACAGCTGATCAAGGTTCAACTTCAGAAAGATCGCACAAGCGATGATGCCGCCGATTGCGGAATGACTCATCCGCACGCTTCGCCACGCAATGACAGCAAGGCACAAGGCGATCAGGAGGCCGTACGCGAACTGCAGGCCAGTAAGTCCAAAGCGGTTGTTAACGGCTACCATGCCGACCTGTGCCAGCCAGGGGATGTTGATCATTCGCACGCCGCGACACAGATGCAGAAGCGGCTCAGTGTCGGAGATCGTCCGTGTCTCCAGAATGTTCTGCCCATAGTTCAAGTGATCCCACAGATCTGTATGCCACAGTGGACGGTTGGCCATTACGGCAAACACGGTTCCGATGAGCAGCATGAACAGTGTTGACTGCGGCGTCGTGCGAATCCATTCCGGTGTTCGGTCTTCCAGAACACTGGCGTCCGGCAGTTGCGGACCGCGATCTGGTTCTGAAGAGTGAGGTGTTTCAGGCTGTTCAAGCACCGTTGACATACGATTTGTCCGAATCCGTGAGGCTTTGATGCCTGGAAAAATGGTCAGAAACCAATAGTGCCCGGCGCGGGCTCGGCCCGCACCCCAATTAGCCGCGGGGCGTTAGCTCCCCGGTTTGTGATGCACAAACCGGGGTTAGTGATCTGTCAGCAAAGGATTGATGGGTTGTGTGCCACTGGCTCTGCCAGTGCGCCGCATTTGCAGGAAGCACTGGCCGAGCCAGTGGCACACATCAATACACGATTGACAGAGCACTTGCGTCCTGCGAGCAATTGGCAATCGGCTATTGGTTCCTGACTCTTTTTCCAGACGCGTGTTGCGAAAAGTCTACATCATCGGACAACTCGCCTTTCGATCGATTTCGGGTTCCGTGAACTGCGACTCAAACATGTCCGCAGAATGTTCTGAAAGTTTGGAAAATCTGCAAAAATCTGAATAGATCGATCAGCCCGTTGGTGTCGCTTTTAAGGAAAATACCGAAGAATCCTGTACCCTGAACATGCGGTTCGAGTTGCCGTCGAGGATTTTCCTGAAGCCAACCATTGTGCCGCCATAGTCGCTCCGGTAACGACGGACATGAATGTCCATCCTACATACGAACGGTCCCAAAAATCATCCTCCTATCAGTCACCTGTGTCCCATGACTTTCCTTCAACCCTTCATCCTGTTTGCACTCCCACTCATCGCATTGCCGCTGCTGATTCATTTGATTAATCAGAATCGCCATCGCACGATTCCGTGGGCGGCCACCATGTTTCTGTTGCAGGCCAAACGTATGGCGCGCGGCATGGCGCGGCTGAGGTACATTCTCATTATGGTGGCTCGGATGCTGGCGGTCGCCGGGCTGATCTTTGCCATCAGCCGACCAATGTCCGGCGGCTGGCTGGGGCTGACCACAAGCGGAGCACCGGAACTTACCGTTGTCATTCTCGACCGCTCTGTCAGTATGGAAGAGCAGGATCCGGGCACAGGACGATCCAAACGCGAAACCGCGATCGAAAAACTTTCCAGCGTTCTGAAAGACCTCGGCCGCAATACGCGCGTTGTTCTCTTCGACAGCGCGACTGGCGACCGGCACGATCTGGCCACTTCCGACGCTCTCACTCAACTACCCGAAACTGCTCCCACGGCCACCGCCGCCGACATCCCGGCATTGATGCAGGAAGCCACGGAATACATTCTTACCAATGAAGCGGGACGCACTGACGTCTGGATCTGTTCCGACCTGCGTCAGTCCGACTGGAATCCGAGTGGTGGACGCTGGGACTCCGTCCGCGAACAGCTTCGCAATCGCGATGGTGTGCGACTTTATCTGCTGGCGTATCAGGATCTGGCCCCGGACAATCTGTGCGTGTCTGTCAGCGGAGTTCATCGCCGCGAAACGATCGAGGGAGCAGAACTGGTGATGGATCTCAAGCTCACTCGATCGTCACCAGCCAGCGATGCTCTGCGAGTCCCCGTGACTTTTGTGATTGGTGGTGCTCGCTCGACCGTGGATCTGGAACTTACGGGCAGTCAGCTCGTCCGCAACGGTCACACAATCCCGATCGATCGTGA
>JAYSPO010000308.1:0-19371 GCA_043722015.1 Candidatus Kuenenia sp.
CCGGTGAAAACTCGGGAACCTGTGCGATTTTTGGCTCAAATCCACGATTCTGTGCCGTGACTCCGGTACGTTAGCAATTCTGTGGGAGGCGTTGCCAGAAAGCGTGCAGTTGGCGACGGACAATTTGCATGACTGACTAATTCGACTGTCCCAGATTCACGACCAGGAGCAGAAGAACGCGTTGAGAAAGGTGTCTGGAACTTTGGAGGCATCAGAAAACTTCGCAAAAACCTGATGCCGGAGAGTTCCAGACACCTTTTTCAACCAATCTGGGACAGTCGAATAATGACAACACCGCTGATTCAGGAAACACCCTCCGGACTGTATTGTGAAGTCGGAGACTTTTACATTGATCCGTCGCGACGTGTCCCCAGAGCCGTCGTCACTCACGCGCATGCCGATCACGCCCGACCTGGTTCTCAAAAGTATCTCGCTGCCAAAGAAGGACGGCGGGTGCTGCGGAATCGGCTCGGTCCGTCGGCAGAGATCGAAGCAGTGCCCTATGGCGAGACAAAGCTCATTAACGGTGTGAAACTGTCGTTTCATCCGGCGGGCCATATTCTTGGGTCGGCTCAGGTGCGCGTCGAGTTCCGTGGTGAAGTCTGGGTTGTGAGTGGCGACTACAAGACGGAGCCTGACACGACGTGCGCGGCATTCGAACATGTCCGATGCCACACATTCATTACGGAATGTACATTCGGCCTGCCGGTTTATCGCTGGCCAACTCAACAGGAAATCTTTGCGGATATCAACCGCTGGTGGAAACAGTGCCGCGATGCAGGCAAACCTGCAGTCCTGCTGGCGTATTCCCTTGGGAAGGCACAACGCCTGATTTCCGGCGTCGATCCTGCGATCGGGCCGATCTATTGTCATTCGGCCGTTCAGCAATTGAATGAAGAATACCGGGCCAGTGGTATCGATCTGCCAAAAACCTGGCTTCCGACTCAGGCCCCAGCGCGAAAGGACTGGGGTGGCGTTCTGATTGTCACCCCGCCGTCCACCGCGAATTCGACATGGCTCAGCAAGTTCCGCAATGCATCAGTTGCCATGGTGTCCGGCTGGATGTTGACGCGGCAGACGCCGAGATCTCGATCGGTCGAAATTGGCTTTCCTCTCTCAGATCATGCAGACTGGCCTGGGCTGTTAAAGGCTATTGACGAAACTCAGGCGGAACAGATTCTCGTAACTCATGGTCAGACAGGACCGCTGGTGCGGTGGCTCACTGAAAACGGCAAGATCGCGCGAGCCTTGGGCACCAACGATTGTCACCCAAATGAATTCAAGTGTTAGTCGTACGACTGTCCCAGATTCGACCCCAACGGCCTCGTGCCATTGGTGAAGCAGATGGAGAAGAGATTTTCGGGCCAGTATTTCCAATCGGAACGCCTGCTGGAATTCACAACGCGGAAAACGCACGGTATTATACGATGCCATTGGCACTGAGGTTCAGTGCGTTTTGTACCGTCCCATGTTTTATGCGGCAGCACGCCGCCGCATTTCTATTCAAGGAGTTTCCTGATGTCGACGTCTTCGATCGAGCGAACTACGGATACCGAACTCGCCCCGGCTGTTGCGAAGTTTCTTGCAACGCCTGTGCATAAATCTTTTGTCGGAGGACGGTGGGTTGAATCGGCAGACGGATTGACGTTTGATGTGCTCAACCCGGGATCAGGTGACAAGCTGGCCACGGTAACCAGCTTGAAGAAGGCCGATGTTGACAGGGCGGTCGATGCGGCCGTGGATGCATTCCACAACAGCGGCTGGGCAAAAATGCAGGTTGCGGAACGAGCGGCGTGTCTGCATCGTATCGCGGATGCCGTCGAAGCGCGTCGTGACGAATTCGCCACCATCGAAGCACTGGATTGTGGCAAGATTTATACTCAGGCCGTCGGCGACATTCAGAATTTCATCGATACTTTCCGATACTTTGCCGACCTGTCGCAGGCCGTGAATTATCGTCAGGTGATCGCCGTCAAGAATCACGAAGCATGGGTTTCACGTCATCCGTGGGGCGCGTGTGGATTCATTATTCCCTGGAACTTCCCGTTTCTGCTCGCAGGCTGGGGACTCGCCCCGGCGCTGGCTGCCGGCAACACCTGCGTCCTGAAGCCTGCGGAAGACACGCCGCTGTCGGCTCTGTATCTGTGCAAAGTCATTGAGGAACTGGGCCTGCTGCCTGCTGGCGTGCTGAACGTGGTGACTGGTCTTGGTGAAACGGCCGGTGCAGCATTATCGCAGAATCCAAAACTGCGTCGCATGAGCTTCACCGGTTCACCGGAAGTCGGTCGCCTGGTGGCCGAAGCGGCCGGACGCAACCTGATCCCCGTCAAGTGTGAACTCGGCGGCAAGGGTGCAGCCGTGATCTTCAATGATGTGGATATTCAGGAAACGGCAGAGAAGCTTGTTCAGGCAATCACGTTCCACAGCGGACAGGTCTGCTGCGATGCGACACGTTGGTTGATTCAACGCGACATTTATGACGACTTCGTAGATGAGTGCATCCTGCGGATGAAGTCCGTGCAGATCGGTTACCAGATGGATCGCGACGCGCAGATGGGACCACTTGTCAGTGCCAAGCAGCGAGCTCGCGTGCTGGGCTATCTGCAGAAGGGCGTAGCGGGTGGAGCCGACCTGATTCTGGAAGGCGGAGAGGCACAAGTTCCCGGCAAGAAGGGCTTCTACGTTAAGCCAGCACTCCTGGCTGGATCGCTGAATAATGTGGCAGCACGTGAAGAAATCTTTGGCCCGGTTGCATTCCTTGCCCCGTTTTCGAATGAAGAAGAAGGTCTGCGACTGGCGAATGATACCGAATACGGACTCGGCAACAGCGTGTGGTCGCGCGACCTGCAACGTTGTGCACGAATTGCGGAAGCCTTTACAGCTGGCAACGGCTGGATCAACGCCCACAACGTGATCGTGCACGGCGTGCCGTATGGCGGTGTTGGAAAAAGCGGAATGGGCGGCGGTGTGATCAGTCCTGATACGCTGAATGATTACCTGCGGCCGATTTCGGTGGTCCGACCGTTGTAGTAAGGTGGAGCGAAGCAGCCAGCGTCAATCGCGGGATGTGTTTTGTGCTTCGTCAGTCGTGCCTGGATGGATCGGGTGGCCGGGGCTGGACTGAGCGGAGCGAAGGAAGCCCCGGGGTTTCGGGCTGGCGCCCTCCAACCCCGGCCACGCTTCGTTCCATCAGCGACAGAGCAATCGTCTTTCATCCAGTTTTCGCAACCGCCTTGCAGCATGCTGCGGGCGGTTCTGCGTTTCACGGCAGATTGATGCAGGAATGACTTACGATGCCGGATCAGACTCCCCCGACAATTCGTCGCTGGAAACATGCAGACTTTGCAGACATCGCAGGTGTGCCGTGCCCGTGTGGCACTGCTCGACGAGCGTTTACGGACGTCGCCGAATTTCCGGGCACGGTCCATATCACGGAAATCGCGAAAAACGCTCAGCGACATTATCATAAGACGCTGACGGAGACATATTTCATTCTCAAGTGCGAAGACGACGCTCAGATGGAGCTGGACGGCGAGATTGTTCCGATTCGCGAACGCCAGTGCATCGTCATCCCGCCCGGAGTCCGTCACCGTGCGTTGGGCCGCATGACGGTGCTGATCATCGTGCTGCCGAAGTTCGATCCGGCGGATGAGTGGTTTGATTGACCAGTCGCAACGCAGGGGTATGCCACGAGCGGTTGCGGATGACACAAGAGTTTAACCGCGTGGGCAACGCCCCGCGCTTCGTATTTCAAATCTCAAATCTAAAATACGAAATTTCAAATAAAACAATCACGGTTCGCTGGGCACGTAGTTAAACGCTTCAATGCCTGCCGCGTACGGGATAACGAGCCTGCTGCAGGCTGGCGTTCGGGGATTTCCCCATTCGAACAGCTGGCAACTTCATCGTTTTCCGGAACAAAACACGGAAAACATGGTGCGGAGTCGCCAGCTAAACACAACAGATGTCTTGTCGTGACGGAACTGCGGTCCTAGAATTCGGCACGCTATTCGCTGACATGGTACAAATTGCAAAGTTTGAATTTGGACTGTCAACGTGGCATCCTGGCAGAGAACCTGCTCTGGATGGTGTCTAATCAGGAAAACATGGGAAGCAAAACCTCCGTTTTACCGGATCAGGCGCTAAGCTATGGGGGAGCGCACAGATTTCTGGCGTTTTCAGTTTGACTGATTTTTCGTAGCGTACGGCTGTTGGAACGCGATCACACTCGGGGGGGATACTCTGAGAGTGTCTATTCCAGCAGGGTCATGCGTTGTGCATGGCTTTGAAATTCGCTGCAGGTGTTGAATGACTATTCGAAGCGAGGAAGTCGAATGTACGAACGATTCACAGATCGAGCCCGGAAAGTGATGCAACTGGCCAATCAGGAGGCTCAGCGGTTCAACCACGAGTACATTGGCACGGAACATATTCTGCTGGGACTGGTTAAGGAAGGCTCAGGCGTAGCAGCCAACGTCCTCAAGAACCTAGACGTCGATCTTCGCAAGATCCGCATTGAGGTCGAGAAAATAGTACAGACCGGACCGGACATGGTGACGATGGGCAAATTGCCTCAGACACCGCGTGCGAAAAAGGTGATCGAATACGCGATGGACGAAGCGCGGAATCTGAATCACAACTACGTCGGCACCGAACATTTGTTGCTCGGCCTGTTGCGAGAACAGGAAGGTGTTGCGGCGCAGGTACTGATGAATCTGGGTTTGAAACTGGAAGATGTCCGCGATGAAGTTCTGAACCTGCTGGGTCACGGAATGGAATCTGCCGAAGCCGGTTCCGAAGAACGTGGCGGCACTCCAGGCGCCGCCCCGGGCCAGAAAAGTGCCAGTCGCAGCAAGACACCTGCGTTGGACAGCTTTGGTCGAGACCTGACAGAACTGGCGAAGCAGAAAAAGCTGGACCCGGTGATCGGTCGCGAACCTGAAATCGAACGAGTGATTCAGATTCTGTGTCGGCGTCAGAAAAACAATCCTGTGTTGTTGGGCGAAGCCGGCGTTGGCAAGACCGCCATCGTTGAAGGTTTCGCACAGATGGTTGTGGATGGACAGGTTCCCGACATTCTGGCAGATCGACGCATCATTGTGCTCGACCTTGCCATGATGGTGGCCGGGACGAAGTACCGCGGACAATTCGAAGAACGCATCAAGGCAGTCATGAACGAAGTCCGTCGGGCTCGTAACACGATCCTGTTCATCGACGAACTCCATACGCTTGTCGGTGCTGGCGGTGCAGAAGGTGCGATCGATGCCTCAAACGTCCTGAAGCCTGCGTTGAGTCGTGGCGAAATTCAGTGTATCGGAGCCACGACGCTCGATGAATACCGTAAGTACATCGAAAAAGATGCGGCTTTGGAACGACGCTTCCAGACTGTGATGGTCGAGCCGCCATCCGCAAAACAGGCTGTGGAAATCCTGCGAGGTCTTCGCAGTCGATATGAAGAACATCATCGCGTCCAGATCACCGATGACGCACTGGAATCCGCTGTGGAAATGTCGAACCGTTATATCACGGCGCGATGCCTCCCGGACAAGGCGATCGATGTGATCGACGAAGCTGGTGCCCGCGTGCGTCTGAAGTCGATGGTGCGTCCGCCGGATCTGAAGGAGCTGGAACAGGAAATCCAGCGGCTGAATACAGCAAAGGAAGAAGCAGTCGCCGAACAAAAGTTCGAAAAGGCGGCTTCCTTCAGGGATCAGGCTGACAAGCTGCGTAAGAAAAAAGATCAGCTCACCGAAGAATGGCGTGAAAAGTCACGCCAGACGGATGGAGTTGTCGATGCGGAAGTCGTCGCCGAAGTTGTCGCCAAGATGACAGGGATACCGTTGACGCGACTGTCGAGCGAAGATGCTGTGCGGCTGCTTCAGATGGAAAGCGAACTGCACAAACGCGTGATCAGTCAGGATCAGGCGATCACACAGGTCTGTAAGGCGGTGCGCCGCAGTCGCAGTGGTCTGAAAGATCCAAAGCGACCGACCGGCGTGTTTCTGTTCTCTGGCCCGACGGGGGTCGGCAAGACGTTGCTCGCCAAGACCCTGGCTGAATTTATGTTCGGTGATCAGGATGCTTTGATTCAGATCGACATGTCTGAATACATGGAGAAGCACAATGTCAGCCGTCTGATCGGAGCACCTCCGGGATATGTCGGATACGAAGAAGGCGGCCAGCTGACAGAAAAGATTCGTCGTCGTCCTTACGCGGTTGTGCTGCTCGACGAAATCGAAAAAGCGCATCCGGATGTCTTCAACATGCTGCTGCAGATCATGGAAGAAGGTCATCTGACCGACAGCTTTGGTCGGCGTGTAGACTTCAAGAACGTGATTCTGATCATGACGACGAACGCCGGTGCCAGCAAGATGGCTCATGGCGGAAGCATGGGGCTGCACACGTTGCGTGAACGCGATCAGGAGAAGTCTTACGACGATATGAAGGTGAATCTGATGCACGAGCTGCAGCGACAGTTCAAGCCGGAGTTCCTCGGACGTCTGGATGAAGTTGTCGTGTTCCGCAAGCTGACACGCGAGGAACTGAAAAAGATTGTCGATATCGAACTGGAGAAAGTTTACGCTCGCCTGAAAGAACGCGGCAAGCGGCTTATTCTCAGCGATAATGCTCGCGGATTCATTATCGACAAAGGCGAAGTGGATGACGGCCTGGATTACGGTGCTCGTCCACTGCGACGCAGCGTCGAGCGGTTCATTGAAGATCCACTCTCCGAAGAACTGCTGCGAGGCACGTTTGACGGACAGAACGTGATCCGCATCGAGCTTGTCGAAGTGGCCGACCAGAAACAGCTGACATTCAACGGCAGCGCGGATGATCCGGTCGCGGAAGAAACCCCGGCAGCAGCTGTCACGGCTTGATCCAGTCTCTCACATTCCCCCCCCCGAGGTTCGCTCGGGGGGGGGGATTTTTTTCAAAATTCAATTTGTGGAGTCTTCTGACGATGACTGGTTATACCGTTCACACGGGAGCAAGCAAGAAATTCGTTTCCGGCTGGGATCGCGTATTTTCCAGCAAGGCTGATACGAAAGCCGGAGGAGTGTCAGAACAGAAATCAACGAATGCTTCGAAGAAGAAAAAGAAGAAGTGAGGCGCAGCAGTCACTTCTGATTCGACCCTAAAAAACCGAAGACTGTCGTCCTATACCGTACGTCGTTGGCGTTGACCCGTTTAACCACATACACCCAGCAGGCCGCGTTTGTTGAGAGTTGAGAGTTGAGAGTTGAGAGTTGAGAGTTGAGAGTTGAGAGTTGAAATACACATCGCGGGGCGTTGCCCACGCGGTTAAACAACTAAAACCACAGTCCCGCTGTGGAACGTGGCGCACCGGACTATGCAAGGATGTCCTTCGCCACAACTCCTGCCACGTCCGTCAGTCGAAAATCCCGGCCTGCGTAGCGGAACGTCACGCGTTCGTGGTCAAGCCCCATCAGATGCAGAATCGTGGCGTGCAGGTCGTGAACGTGCATTTTATTTTCAACGGCGTAGTAGCCGTATTCGTCGGTCGCGCCGTAGGCCATGCCTGATTTGACGCCACCGCCTGCCATCCACATGGTGAATCCATGAGGATTGTGATCGCGTCCGTCCGTGCCCTGAGCTGTCGGCGTGCGGCCAAATTCTCCCCCCCAGAGGACGAGTGTGTCTTCCAACAGGCCGCGAGATTTCAGATCTGCCAATAAGCCCGCAATCGGCTTGTCTACTTCAGCTGCATTTTTTGTGTGTCCAAGGTACAGATTGCTGTGCTGGTCCCACTGGACCTCGCTGTCGCTGTGCGTCACCTGCACGAAGCGGACATCGCGTTCCAGAAACCGTCGCGCCATCAGGCATTGACGACCGAAGTCTTCTGTGACAGGATCGTCCGTGCCGTAGAGCTTGTGAGTCGCGACGGATTCCTGCGACAGATCCTGCACGTCCGGCATCGTCGACTGCATCCGAAACGCCAGCTCAAACGAATTCAGACGGCCCGCCAGCGCCTGATCCGCATCGGACAAATCCAGATGCTCCTGATTCATCATGCGCAACAGATCCAATTGCTTTCGCTGGGTTGCAGAATCGATCCGTGGATTATGGATGTGCCGCACGGTCGAGTTGAGCACTCCGATACTGGCGTTGCCGATCGGGGTTCCCTGACAATACGCAGGCAGGAAGGCAGATCCCCAGTTGTTGACTCCTCCGTGAGCCAGTGTGGGGCAGATTGTGACAAATGCCGGCAGATTCTGGTTCTCGGTCCCCAGTCCGTACGTCACCCATGCTCCCAGACTGGGCCGGACAAACTGGTCGCTGCCCGTGTGCAGTTTGAGCAAAGCCCCGCCGTGCGCGGGATTGGTGCCGTGGACGGATCGCAGGATGCACAAATCATCGACATGCTGAGCAACATGAGGAAACAGTTCACTCACCGGCAATCCGCTTTCACCATAGCGATGAAACTTCCATGGCGACCTCAGGAGATTTCCCTGCTGCGCAAACGTCACACGCGGAAGTGCAAACGGCGGTGGATTACCGTGATCGCGTGTCAGTTGAGGCTTCGGGTCAAACGTATCCACATGCGACGGCCCGCCCTTCATGAACAAAAAGACAGCCCGCTTTGCGCGCGCCGGGAAATGCGTGATGCGTGCGGCCAGCGGATCGATAGACATCCCGGCAGGTTGTGAACTGTCGGCACCAGCACCAGCGAGTTGCTGCAGCAACGCGCTGAGTGCCAGTTGCCCAAAGCCGATCGCTGATGTTTTCAGGAGTCGGCGGCGGTTCTGGAGTTGATGAATCGGAGACATTGAGAACGACCTACCTCACGTAGATGAATTCATTACAAGCCAGGAGAGTCTGGCAGAACAACGACCATGCACGAAGTTCGGCCAGCTTTTGAGTTTCCTCGGTGGCATCCGTAGCCGCAGCGTGCGTCGTCATCTGCAGGATAAAATCCAGGGCCAGTTTTGTTTCTGCTTCCGTCGGCGATCTGGAGATCGCTCGATCGTAGCCCAGTTCAATTCGGTGAACCGGATCGCTGCGATCATTGATCAGGCAGCGAGCCATCTCATCGGCCGAATCAATCACCAGTTCCGAATTCATCATCAACAGAGCCTGCGGAGCGACGACAGTCGCATTTCGACTTCCCGTGGGCATCGTCGGATCCGGGAAATCGAATTGTTCGAACATGGTGTACAGGTTATTGCGAATCACCGGCAGGTAGATAGCTCTCCGCAGACTGTCGTATTTTGTGTGATCAATCGACGTGTGATCAAAGACGAATTGCCGATTGCGAAGCGGCACGGTTTTACCACCAAAACTTCTGTCCAGTCGCCCGGAGACCTGCAGAATTGAGTCGCGAATCTGCTCGGCATCCAGACGTTGACGGCGAAAACGCCACAGCAATTCGACTTCCGGGTCGATCACGGAGAATTCGGCGGAGCGTGGATGCTGCGAATCCATCTGATACACGCTTGACGTCATGATCAGTCGATGCAGTGACTTGATTGACCAACCGGACGTCGTGAAATGATTCGCCAGCCAGTCAAGCAGTTCGGGATGTGAAGGCTTGTCACCAAGGATCCCGAAGTTATCCGTCGATGCGACCAATCCTCGACCAAAATGCCAGCGCCAAATCCGATTCACGATCACGCGCGACGTGAGCGGATGATTTGGAGAAGCCATCCATTCTGCCAGTTGCAGACGACCGCTTTGATTGTCCGGCAGTGTCACAGGCGATGCGTCCGCGAGCATCACCGACGGAAACGCTCGGGCTACAGCGTCACCGGGATTGCGATGATCACCCCGCACGCTGATGGGTAAAGTGGTCAGCACGGTGCCATCGGCGACGCTCATCGCTGATGCTTCATCAGCCGCGTTGCTTTCCAACACACGAGCAATCTCAGCGAGGCGATGGAATTCCACCAGTGTGGTCGCATCAAGAGCGAACTCCGGCTTTGGCGGAAGTGCCAGAAAGCCGGATGTATCGTCCAGAGCTTCTCGAGCAGCATCCAGTGCCGCGTCACCAGAACTGGTGGCTGCGGGATTCGTGGCTTTCGCGGTGGCGAGTGCAACATCGGCGGCAGCAAACAAAGCCGCATAGTGCTGGCAAATGCCGTCGCTGTCGCCGACGGCCTGCAGTTCACGCCATTTCAGAAACAATGGGTCGTCAGCATGGAATTTCAGATGATGACGGCAATGATGCAGGACTCGCGGATGCAGACCGAGTGGTTCCGCAAGTGTCTGCAGATCGATCAGCGATGTGTCCGGATCAATACCCGCCGCAGTCGCCAGGTACATCGCTGCCTTTGCTCGAACCTCACTGCGAAGACGATTGGTCGCTTCGGCCTTGAAAGTTGCCGCCGCCGCTTTTTTGGCGGCAATTTCTTCATCGATCGTTTTCAGAGACGCTTTCTCAGCATCCGTCGCGAAGGAATACTCATTCCAGTGTTTGATCGCACCGTAGTTGGTGTCACCAAAAGTTTTTGTGCTTTTGAAGATCGCGGCAAGGCCATAATAATCCGACTGCTTGATCGGATCAAATTTGTGATCGTGGCAGCGAACACAACCCAGCGTCATCCCCAGGAACGCCTTTCCGGTAGAGTCAAGTTGCTCGTCAATCGTATCCATATCGAGCTTTTCACGATCCGGCTCAGCCAGTACTTTCGCTCCCAGAACCAGAAACCCGGTCGCGATATGCGATTCGACGCCGGCATCCGGCAATAAGTCTCCGGCAATCTGTTCTTTCAGAAATCGATCAAACGGTTTGTCGTGGTTGAACGCATCGACCACGTAGTCACGATAGCGCCAGGCACTGCCGAACGCCAGATTCTCATCCAGCCCGTTGGAATCTGCATACCTCGCGACATCCAGCCAATGGCGTCCCCAACGAACACCGTAATCCGACGACTCCAACAGGCGATCAATCAGCCTGTCATACGCATCGACTGAATCATCAGCGACAAAGGTCGCGACATCGGCCGGCGAAGGCGGCAGGCCGGTCAGATCGAGTGTCGCGCGTCGAATCAGCGTCCGCCTGTCCGCCTGAGGTGCGGGTTGCAGACCCTTTGATTCCAGTTTCGCGACGACAAAAGCATCAATCGGAGTCCGCGCCCAGTCTGGAGTGGATGGCTGAGGAATTTCCGGGATCTGAACGGGAACAAACGACCAGAACCGGCGACCGTCTTCGACACTCATGCCCTTTAACGCAGCATGCGAGACCGGCGCGACTTCTGTTCTGGGGTCCGTCGCGCCTTGTGCAATCCACTGTTCGAGCGTTTGAATCTCCTCAGCACTGAGCTTACCCGTCGGAGGCATCTGCAAATCTTCGTTGCCGTATCGGACGGCTTCGATAAGACGGCTCGAATTCGGCTCATGCGGCACGATGGCGACGCCGGAATCTCCACCCCTTTGCCACCCTGTTGCGGAATCCAGTCGCAGGCCGCCTTTGACGTCTTTTGCGGAATGACACTCGTAGCAGTGTTGCACGAGTAAGGAACGGACCCTCTTTTCGAAGAATTCCAGCCGCGAGGGCGTTGTCGCTTCATCACAGACTGCAGTCGCAGCCGGTGCCGCAACAAAAATCGCCGCTATCAGGAAAGTGGTGCAACGTCTCATGATGTCTCGCAGATAGATCATAGACTCCTGGTCCTTATACCGCACACGGTTGGCACTGACGCGTTTCACTGCCTGCCCAGCGGGCCGCGATTGTTCTATTTGAAATTCCCTGACTCTACTGTTTTCCAGGTGTCCGCCAATGGAATCGCCGTTTCCAGACCGGAAACCACGAATGAACACAAATCGACACGCATTGAAATGCTTGGCATTCGTATTGCTGACGATCCGAATCTTCGCGTCACGCGAAGAATTCGGTTCCAATCCGAAATGAGTCTCAGAGGCCGCGCTGGGTTTATTCGTGTCGATTCGTGGTTCAAACATCGAGCACATAGAATCCGGTCGAGTCAGAAAATTTCGTATTTGAAATTTGAAATACGAAATACGAACCACGAGTGTGTCACATACCCACAGAGAAGTCAATTTATTTGCTGGAGTTCCGGCGTTCACTGTGCCCCGTGTTTCCGACGCGGGATTGTGCCACCAATGCGTTCACTTCATCAAGCCGTGGCATGGCTGGCTGGGCACCGTGACGGGTGGAAGCAAGTGCTCCGGCAGCGGAAGCGAAGCGGAGGGCTTCGGGGATGGGTTGGTCCAGAGCCAGACAGAAGCCAAGGGCTCCGGCGAACGCATCACCGGCGGCGGTCGTGTCAACTGCGGTCACAGGAAACGACGGAACGTGCCTGAGATTGTCTGATTCGTCACACACGACGCAGCCGTGTGATCCCAGTGTGATGATGGCGATTCTCGCTCCCAGAGATTGCAAATGTCTGGCCGCAGCCATGGCTTCCGCAACATTTGTCACGGGCAGGCCCGTGATCAGTGATGCTTCGCTTTCATTGGGGCAGATCACATCGACGCACACGAGTTCGGCAGGAAACGACTTCAATGCAGGGGCGGGGTCGAGGACGGTCAGGACTTTGTGTTGCCTGGCAATCCTGATTGCGGTGATGACTGCCGCCACAGGGATCTCCAGTTGCAGCAGCAAAACGTCGGCGGCTGAGATGACGGATTCAGCCGCCATAACATCGGCTGATGTCACGAGGCCGTTCGCACCAGGAATCACGATGATGCAGTTCTGCCCGCTGTCTTCCACGCCGATCACAGCGAGTCCGCTTGACGTACCGACGGACGTTTCCACATGAGAGACATCCACGGCTTCCTCTCGTAACCCGGCAATCAGCGCAGCGCCAAAGGCATCGTCGCCGATGCGTCCGATCAGACTGACGTCGGCGTTCAGCCTTGCTGCTGCCACGGCCTGATTGGCGCCTTTACCGCCGTGAACCTGCTGAAACGAAGTGCCGGTCAGTGTCTCTCCGGGTTGCGGCAGGCGAGCGACGTGATACACGAGGTCCAGATTGATGGACCCGATGACCACAATGCGTGGCGCACATGGTTGCGACATCGCGCCGCCTTTCATTTTTGCAGCACAACGCCGTGCGGTGGCTCGCTCGATAATTGCACAAGGGCTTCCGTGACACGAATCTGCTGATCATGGGTCACGGTGAGGTGTCGATGCAGGCCGTTGTCCGTGGTCACATGAGTCGTCGCTCCGCGATCATCCACGGTCACCGTTCCCGGAGCCGACAGGCCAAAGAAACCACGTTCGGGGAATACGGCATACAGCACGCTGGTCAAGTCCCAGGTCGGGCGATTGTGCGGCGGCGGTTCATACAGCACATACGCGACTTTCAGCGGATGAAACGGTACGTAGTTGTAATCCTGTTCGATACTGCTTGCGGGATACGGCACTGCCAGACCGATTTCAAATCCACTATACACAATCTGCGTGGGCCATTCAGCGGCGAGAATCTTTGCCGATGCGATATCTTCCACGACGTTGTATTCCAGATGTTCCTTGCCATTGATCGGCGTAAACGCTCCAGCCATGACCGAAAGCAGTTTCACTTTTTTCTGAGCAAGTTCATGTCCCGAAAGCGGACTGACATCGTCGGCGGGCGACTTCAGCAAATTGGCGAGGTTGGTGGAAAATCCCACTTGCGCAATCACAACGCTGCCGTCCGTTTCTGCAGCCAACGCCTTTCTGAGCACTGTCACAGCGTCGGGGGCGTCTTTGCCGGATCGCAGATCGTGCGGATAGCGATCCATTCCGCTGTCCTGATCGGCGACCAGTCCTGTGAAACGACTTTGCTGAGGCGTAATACCGCTCCGGCAGACACCGATGGGGATATCGCCTCGACCATAAAACGTATTGATTGCATCCGTAAATGCAGCACACTGCTCCTGATCCTTCGTAATCGTGACCGCAATCAAACGGCAATGTCCGCGACTTTGCAATGCATGAATGACGCCCATCGCCAATACGTCATCGCAGTCATTGCCAATGTCGGTGTCAAAGATCAGCGGCGTGGCATTCGGCTGCGCGAACGCGATTCCGCAGCTGTTGATCATCACAAGACTGAAAAGGAATATTCGTTTCATGAAATGAACTCACCTCCTCATGTGTATATCGACTCTTCGCATCGGCAAATGTGCCGGGTGTCGCTGGTTTCTCCGCAATTCCGGGGCAGAATATACCGCGCCGCTCCTCAGACTTCACGAAACATAGTGCAGATGTTTCAAGTTTCGGATTTCCAATGGCAGCATGAAGTCAGACATCATCGGGGATCGGAGGGGCTGCAGTAAAGGTCCCGCACCGCGTCTTCCAATGTCAACGTTGGTGTGACGTTGGCCATCCGGCTACAATTCTTTCCAAACAAACGCTACGCTGCCTGACGCTGGAGGCAGAAACCGGGTAGCCCGAGTGGTCTAAGACTGGAGATTGACAGCAGCATGGCTAAAAATCATGGAGTGCGGTTTGAAAGAATTGTCGATTCCGTACGGTCGCAGGTTACGGAATGTACGGTTGCTGACGTAGTCGCCCGACAAAAACACGGGGATCAGTTTGTCGTGGTGGATGTTCGTGAGGACCGTGAATTTAATGCCGCGCGGATTCCTGGGGCGATGCATATCGGCAAAGGCGTGATTGAACGTGATATTGAAGAAAAAATTCCCGACACTTCTGCTTCAATTGTGCTTTACTGTGGCGGCGGGTATCGGTCGGCATTGGCCGCCCTGAATCTGCAGCAGATGGGATACACCAATGTCATCTCAATGGACGGCGGATTTCGGGGCTGGAAAGAAGCGGGACTGGAAGTGGATTCATCGCCAAGTGTCTGATTCGATCTGGAGAAATTTCATGTGCAGCGACAGCATTGATCCATCAAAACAGAGGAACTCCGGCTGCCGTTACGCGGTCGCAATCGGGATGCTCCTGACGCTGGCTGGATGCGGTGGCGATGCGCCGTCCTCTTCGGCAACGACAGAGTCCGCAACGCCCGCGGCGTCCGCGTCTGCAGAACCAGCCACTTCAAAAGCCGAATCTTCCGGAGCTGGCTCTAAATCTGCTGCGGCAAAATCAAAAGAGAAATTCGACTTCCAACCGCTCGCACTGAATGCCGTCGAGGTGTCAACAGTAGACGCAACAGGCACCGGTTCAAAACCTGACCCCGAGAAGCAGATTCAGACCATTATTGCCAAACTGCAGCCGTTGCAAATCTTGCTCGGGCAGTGGCGCGGCACGACGCGGCGGGAATACGAGAACTTCAAGGCGGTAGATATTCACGAATGGGTTTGGGACCTTCGTTCCAATCCTGCACAACCGGCGTTGACGATTCAGTCTGACAAGAGTCCCTACATCAGAAAGGGCCGTTTGACATGGGATACGGAGCAGAACAAGTTCGCGTTGACTGTGACAGATCCTGCCGGTGCGACACGACAATTCGCCGGAGACTTTACAGAACCCGTTCATGAAATTGTCGGCAGCGACGACAAGCTGCACAGAGTCTTTCGCCTGGAATTCAATCAAAACGAAAACGGCGAAAACAGCGAACTCTGGCAACTTGCGTTCGCTCAACAGGAAAACAATCGCTATCTGCTGGAAGTGGGCCGGCGTCGAGGGAAAGCTGAATTCGCACGTTTTGATACTGTTTCGACGCAGCGCGAAGGGACTTCATTTGCCGTGAGTGATACGGGCTACGCGGAAAAAACGTGTATCATTTCCGAAGGACTTGGCACCATGGAGGTCACTTACAAAGGCCGATCATATTGGGTGTGTTGCACAGGCTGCAAAGCGGCATTCGAAGAAGATCCGGAAACATGGATCGCTCGTGCCGCAAAGAAGGAAGTCCCGAAGTAGCGTGCGACCTGCTCAGCAAACGCTGACAGTGTTGTTTTGTTGAGAAGAATTCAGACGACCACTCAGCTGCGTTTCCGGCCCAAAGGGCCACCCGTTCCAATAGCCTGGCCCGGAGGGCCAGGTCCACGAGCAAAAAAAATATTTTCAGGCCCAACGGGCCGGCCATTCGGCGTGCACTGGAGAGGAACTGCCGACCCGTTGGGCCTGGACGATGGTTTGGTGGCGATTTCCCTGGCCCGCTGGGCCAGGCGATCTGAACTGCTGGCCCTTTGGGCCGAAACACAACAACGCCGTTCGGCCCGATTCAGCAATACCTTCGCCACTGGACGCCGCGACTGTGATTTGATTGGGTTGCGGGCGAAGCCCGCGCCAAGAGCATTGCGAGCGCTGCCACAGAATCTCGCCCTGCCTGGGCTGGCTTGGCTTGTTCAATCTCCTACGTAGCTCAGTCGCTCCGCCGACTGAGATTCATTGGAGACTGCGTGGTTTTGCCAGTCAAGACTGATCGATCTGCACTTTCATGCTCGCCGCTCCCGGCGATCGGCCCGCATGGAACTACTCTCGCCGTACAACCACTTCCGCTCCGACGGTGTAGTACGGTGATACGACGGACATGAATGTCCATCCTACGGAACCGCAGGTTCACCCCATGCTCATCGTCACGGTTTTCAGTTCGGTATAGTTTGCCAGTCCTGCTGCACCCAATTCCCGACCGATGCCGCTCATCTTAAAGCCACCGAACGGTGCGGCAGCATCGAAGACGTCGTAGCAGTTGACCCACACGGTCCCGGCTCGCACACTGGCCGCGACCTGATGGGCTTTCTTCACGTCGCGCGTCCAGACGGCGGCGGCCAGTCCGTAGCAGGTGTCATTGGCTCGCTTGATCACTTCTGCGGCACTCTTGAACTTCAGGACGCTCAGAACCGGGCCAAAGATTTCTTCGCGAGCAATGTCCATCGTGTCGGAAACGCCCGTAAACACGGTTGGCTCGACAAAGAACCCTTGTCGGCCAAATCGCTTGCCTCCCGTGACGCAGTTCGCACCCTGTGCCTGACCGCGATCGATGTAGTCCATGATCTTGTCCAGCTGAGCCTGATCAATTTGAGGGCCCTGATTCGTTTCCACATCGAACGGATTCCCGAGCACGCGTTGTTGAGCGCGCTGGATGATGCGTTCGACAAATTCGTCGTGGATCGATTCTTCGACGAACAAGCGACTGCCGGCACAGCAGCATTGGCCCTGGTTGAAGAACAAGCCAAACTCCGCTCCGGCAGCGGCAGCGTCAAGGTCGGCATCGGCAAACACAATGTTCGGGCTCTTGCCACCGAGTTCAAACGTGAGCCGCTTCAGTGTGTCGGCAGCTTCTCGCATGATGATTTTTGCGGTCAGCCCTTCACCAGTGAACGCGATCTTGTCCACTTGCGGATGCTTCACCAGTGCGGCACCAGCGGTCGGGCCGTATCCCGGGACGACATTGATCACGCCAGGCGGAAAGCCTGCTTCCAGCGCCAGTTCGGCCAGACGCAGACAGCTGAGCGGCGTTTGTTCAGCAGGTTTCATGACGATGGTGTTGCCGGTCGCCAGTGCGGGACCCCACTTCCACGCGACCATCAGCAAGGGAAAATTCCACGGAATAATCTGCCCGCACACACCGATCGGCTCGCGCCGCGTATAACAAAAATAATCACCACGAATCGGAATCGTGTCGCCATGAATCTTGTCCGCCCATCCCGCGTAATAGCGCAGGCAATCGATGGCCAGCGGCAAATCAGCCGCACGGGAATCGTTGATGGGTTTGCCGTTGTCGAGCGTTTCCAGCGCGGCGAGTTCGTCCAGATGCAGTTCTGCCAGATCTGCCAGTTTGTGCAGTAAGCGACCGCGATCACGAGCGTCCATGCGTGACCACGGCCCGGTTTCAAAGGCTGCCCGTGCCGCATGCACGGCGAGATCCACGTCGGCGGCATCTCCTTCGGCCACTTCGCAGATGACTTCTTCCGTGGCGGGATTGACGGTCTTGAAAGTTTTTCCGCTGACGGACGATCGAAACTCGTCGCCGATCAGGATGCCCGTCTGACGAATTTTCGGGGCGGCGACGTGTGTTGCTTCGATGATTGTGGACATGCGAGTGCTCCTGAAAAGTGGCCGGAATTCGAGAGCGTACCCGATCCGCATTCTTCCGTCGGGGACGCGACTGCAGCGTCTGTAGTATGCCCTGAACAACTCAAAATTACCAGGCAACCGGGGAGAGATGCGAAAGACTTTTCCATCCCGAGCTTCAGGTGCATCGAATTCATCGCGATGTTTCTTCAGCAGGATCTGCCGGAAGTGGATGCCGTCTCATCGGCCGTCACACTACCGAAAGCGGCTGACATTGGCTCATTTCACTGCGTGCTTAGCGAACGGTGATTGTTTTATTTGAAATACGAAATACGAAGCGTGCGGCGTTGCCCACGTGGTTAAACGATTTACCCATCAGGCAGCTGACGCCAGACCTCTGCGTTCGACAGTCCACGCCCCCGCAAGGTGCGGATTTTGACGATTCTGACGAAAGTCCTGATCCTAAGGGGGTCTGCGCGCCGATCTAAAAACCTGTCAGTGGAATATCTGAAGTCATCTGACGAGTCTCGGCATTGCGGACACGAGTCTGTTTCCGGGGGCGATTTGAGACAGTTTCGACTGTCGAACTGATCGGTCCGTCTTGCCGAGACTTCGTCCAGATTCACATGCCGGTGTCAACCACGACACCGGCTTCAAGCCATCGATCGTCGGGACCAGCAAGCCCGGTGCTCGAATTTACCCGTTGGGTCACAGGAGGAGCACGGAATGCTGAAGCGAATCGTCATGTTTGCCATCATCGCAGTCGCCGCAGCGACAGGCGTCCGTTGTGTCGAAGCTGCCCCACCGGGACAGCCATCCGACTGGCAGCGGTTTTACCACTACCCGTACGTTTACTATCCACATTCGTTCCAGAAACCGCAGCAGTACAATAACATGTACCACCGCTACGATCCTTCGATGCAAATCCCGGTCTACAACAAAAGTTGGTACAATTTCTACCCAACGGAAAAACCGTACCACAGCGGTTCACACTACATCCTGGATGTCTTCTGAGACTGCCAGTGGCAGACAACTCCTCCGCACACGGATCACTGCTCCGGACCGGAGGCTATCCTGCTTATCTCTCCAGGCCACAGGCTTTGGCATCAGCGTCGCACACACAGGTGCGGCATTGATTCCAAAGCCTGTGGTCGTTTGTGGTCGGCACGCAGCGGAGCGAACGTTAAGAGTATTGTTTTCTTGAACAGATTTTAGATGACAAGGCTGACGAGTTTCTGGTGCTTGCTGCTCGGGCGGTGAGGAATGAGGGGATTTCCGCCACGATGGGGCTCGTCCCCATCGAGCGATGATCATCACCAGAAACGAGTTCCTGAAGGCGTTTTCGCCACTGCGGAGCTTGCCTCCGTAGGGCGCTGATCAATGGAATCACGGCTCCATGCGGACAAGTTGGCTATAGTCTTTGAAGTTGGTATAGCAAAAAAAGAGGGGATGCCTCGAAGCTGGTGTTTTTCCCGAAGGCA
>JAYSPO010000309.1:0-1344 GCA_043722015.1 Candidatus Kuenenia sp.
GATGCGGAGTGCGGTCGCGGATTTCGGTAGGTCCTGCTTGCCGAGCAGGACTTCGCGGCCACGCCGCGACCAGCGACCAGTCGCGGTCGGAAGGACGGCCATGCGGCGACGTGGAGCGGATGTGCGACCCGTGGCGGTTCGCCTTACGGCGAAAGTCCTTTCCGGCAGAAAGGACCTACCAAACACAGTCCTTTCCGGCAGAAAGGACCTACTTTCAAAATCATCCGCGACTACACCCGACGATGAGTCTCGGCCGTTTCCTGGTGACGTCGCCGCCAATTCCCATTGTCGTGTCACGGCAAATCCACCATTTGGCGCGGGAGCGAGGGTGGATACAATCCGCCGCTTCGAATTCTGGTGACCTTGAACCGTCGCCTGCCGTGAAGTTACTGAATCTGAAAGATCGTCGATGGAAGCCGGAATTGTCGGCCTGCCGAATGTCGGCAAGAGCACACTGTTTAACGCCCTGACGTCCTCAACGGCCGCTCAAAGCGCGAACTACCCGTTCTGCACGATTGAGCCGAACGAAGGGATCGTCAGCGTGCCTGATGCGCGGCTGAATCGAATCACTGAATTCATCCCGCCACAGAAACTGATCCCTGCGATCCTGAAACTGGTGGATATTGCAGGCATTGTGAAAGGTGCCAGCGAAGGCGAAGGACTTGGCAATAAGTTCCTGAGTCATATCCGTGAAGTGGACGCCATTCTGCAGGTCGTGCGATGCTTTATCGACGAAGATGTCACGCACGTCGGTGGCGGCGTCAATCCGCTCTCTGACATCGAAGTCATTGAAATGGAATTGATGCTGGCTGACATGCAGACACTGGAAAACTCATTGCCGAAAGCTCAGCGATCGGCAAAGAGCGGCGACAAGGACGCAAAACAACGCGCCGTCGTGATGGAAAAATGTCTGGAAATCGTCAATGCCGGCAAGCCACTGCGAAGCGCTGAATTTACCGACGAGGAACAGAAGGTCGTGCGAGCCATCGGGCTGATGACTGCAAAACCCATTCTGTTCGTGGCGAACGTGGCGGAAGACGATCTGGAAGGCAAGAGCCCGCTTGTTGACCAGGTTCGCAAGTACGCTGCCGAACACGGGGCGTCAGTTGTACCGGTCTGTGCCAAGCTGGAAGCGGAACTGGCGGAGCTTGATACAGCTGATCGCCAGGAAATGCTGGAGTCGGTCGGCTTGACAGAGCCTGCACTCGGACCACTGGCTCGGGCCACCTACAAGACGCTCGGCCTGCAGAGTTACTTCACTGCCGGCGAGAAAGAAGTTCGTGCCTGGACGATTCCTGTCGGGGCCACTGCACCCCAGGCTGCCGGCGTGATTCACAGTGACTT
>JAYSPO010000310.1:0-5076 GCA_043722015.1 Candidatus Kuenenia sp.
CGGCAGAGCAAACGAACGTCGTTCCCAGAGCCAAATTACCTGAAAAAGAAAGCGGTGACGAGTCACCGCACTCCAAACGTCGCTTGTTTAGGGACTAGAGCACTATACTCTGCGCGACCGGAAATGAATCCGGTGAGCGGAGCGGCGTAAGCCCTCCGGTATCTCGTTTTTGTACCGGCAAGCTGACGCATGCCGCTCGCCAATTGTCTCACTCAAGACCGCGCGGAGTATAACTGTTCCGCCTTGAACACCGGGCCTTCGACGCAGGTGCGACGGTAGTCCCATGAGCCATCTGCTTCGACGACTTTTGTGACGCAGCTAAAACAAGCGCCGAAACCACAGGCCATGGGCGTTTCGAGAGACAGCCAGCATGGAACCGTCTGCTGTTTACAGATTTCCGCGACGGCCTTCATCATCGGTTCAGGGCCACAGCAGTAGACGTGGACTCCGTCGCGGTTTGATGCCAGTTGGCGTTTCAGCAGATCGGTGACAAAGCCATGGTGACCGAATGAGCCGTCGTCGGTGGCGATTTTCAGGTCCAGTCCGTCGATCGTGAACTCATCCATGCCGGCGAGGTAGTTCTTTGACCGGACGCCATAGCACAGCGAAACGGATTCCGGTCGCCGCTCTATCTGCCGCGCGGGGTTGCCGTATGTCGCCAGTCCCAGCGCTTCGCGCGCGACTCCCAGGAATGGCGTTTGTCCGATACCCCCGGCAACGCAAATCAGGTGGCGGCAGTCCGGAATCGGAAAGCCGTTGCCCAGTGGCCCCCAGATGCTGACTTCATCGCCTGCAGACCATTGACTCATCAGCGACGTCAGCTTGCCGACTTTGACGAATCCAAATTCCACGCCTGCCGGTTTTCCGGAGGCATCGCAGTAGATATCAAACAACGCAAAGGGTCGCCCCAGTAGCGGATCACTCCCCTTCGCCGGCCGAATCATAAAGAACTGCCCCGGCGTAATGCTGGACGCCAGTTCCGGCACATGAATTTTCACGGCCCATGTGTCCCGAGCCATCTGACGAACTGCTTCGATCGGTGCCATGTGCTGCTTCGCGCACAGCATCATTCCGGGCAGAGTGGTTGGAGTGTTTTCGTTCATGTTTGGGCCAGCAGTGCCACTCAATTGAGTTCCGGAGTGCCCGACTCGGACACGAAATTTACTTCGTCATACACACTGGAAAAACGCAGTTCGGCATCAATTTCAGGGAGCCGAATGATCGCCGCATGATCTGCATAGACTTCGCGCTGAAACTCGGTCCCACACCGCCGGTAAACGACGGCTCCCGCGGAATCCTGTCGAAACATCACGTAGACCATCAATGCTGAGATCGTTTGATATGTGTCCAGCTTCTCACCTTCGTCTGTCCTGCGAGTCATTTCCGAAAGGATTTCGACAATCAGAGTGGGCTTGTCCTGAAATGAACCTTGCAGAATGTTGTCGGCACACACCACGGAAGCGTCGGGATAATAGAACCGCGTCTGTGTGTTCGTCTGAATTCGCACTTTGCTGTCGGAATTCAAAGCTCGACAGGGCTTGCCTTTCAGTTGCGAATGCAGCTCACCCAGCACATTGGAAGCAATCAGATTGTGAGCATAGGTGCCGCCCGCCATCGCATAGACCATGCCCGCGATGTATTCATGCTTAAGTCGAGCATGCACTTCGCCTGCCAGGTAATCTTCCACCGAAATCTGGCTGAGCCGCTGGGCACTTGTCATGTTTATCACTTACATTGCTGTTAAAGATGATCCCGATTTGTTCTCGCCCACCCAATCCTGAATCGCCCTGACACCCGGATTTGGATTTTCGCGAAGTGCTGCCAGAGCGTTGACAACTGCCGAACAGCCGGGCATCGTGGTGACGCAAGGGACGCCATACGTTACAGAAGCGGCCCTGATTTTGCCTTCGTCAGTGCGCGCCCCCTTGCCGCTGGGAGTGTTGAAGATCAGCTGGATCTCGCCATTAGCCATCAGGTCGAGCAGATTCGGGCGACCTTCCTGGACTTTTCGCACGACATCCACATCAAGGCCGGCCTCCTGGAAGACTCGAGCGGTGCCACTGGTGCAAACCAGTTGGTAGCCGAGCGCCTTAAGGCGGCGGGCCGGTTCGATCATTCGCTGCTTGTGATTGGCCGACATGCTGATGAAAATCTTGCCGGTCATTGGCAGACGCGAACCGGCCGCAAGCTGTGCCTTGGCAAACGCCAGTGCGAAGTCGGCGTCGATACCCATGACTTCGCCGGTCGATCGCATTTCCGGACCGAGCACGATATCGACGCCCATAAAGCGGTTAAACGGAAACACGCTTTCTTTCACCGACGTGTATTTCGGCACAATTTCTTCGGTGAAACCCTGCGATTTCAGTGACACCCCGACCATCACCTTGGCCGCAATCTTCGCCAGTGAATGACCGATCGCTTTTGACACGAAGGGCGACGTACGACTGGCGCGCGGATTGACTTCCAATACATAAACCGTGCCATGCGGACTGTCACCATCGACCTTGACCGCGAACTGGATATTCATCAGCCCGCGCACCTGCAGCGCGGTCGCAAGGGCTCGCGTGGCCACGCGAATTTCATCGACGACGCTGGCGGGCAGCGAATAGGGCGGCAGCGCACACGCCGAGTCGCCGGAATGCACACCGGCTTCTTCGATATGTTCCATCACGCCGCCGATGACGGTTGTTTCGCCATCGGAAATCGCATCCACATCCACTTCGATCGCGTCTTCCAGAAATTTGTCGATCAGGACAGGCTTGTCCGGCGACGCATCGACCGCTTCCGTCATGTAGCGTTCCAGGCTCTTCTGGTCGTAGCAGATCTCCATCGCTCGACCACCCAGCACGTAACTTGGACGAACCAGCACTGGATAACCAATACGATTTGCAGCTGCCCGCGCGCCTTCAATATTGGTGGCGATCCCGTTCGGCGGTTGATGCAGGCCGAGCTTTTCCAGAATCTTCTGAAAACGAGCGCGGTCTTCTGCCGCATCGATCATGTCCGGACTGGTGCCGATGATGTTGACGCCCGCCGCTTCCAGGCCTCGTGCCAGATTCAACGGCGTCTGGCCGCCGAACTGCACGATCACACCGTCCGGCTGCATCCGATCGCAGATATTCAGCACGTCCTCGATCGTCAATGGCTCAAAGAACAGATAGTCAGATGTGTCGTAGTCGGTCGAAACTGTTTCCGGGTTCGAATTGACCATGATGCTTTCGATACCCAGTTCTTTCAGCGCGAACGCGGCGTGGCAGCAACAGTAGTCGAATTCGATACCCTGGCCGATGCGGTTCGGTCCGCCGCCCAGAATCAAAATGCGTTTTTTGCCTGGCTCTTTTGGCGGTGTTTCATCTTCCATTTCATATGTGGAATAATAATACGGCGTATAAGCCTCGAACTCCGCCGCGCACGTATCGACCTGCTTAAACGTGGCAACGATGTTCAGATCCTTGCGCCGCTGGCGGACTTCCATCTGAGAACAGTCCCACCAGAACGCCAGTTGTGCGTCTGAGAACCCGTCCTCCTTGGCGCGACGGATCAGTTCCGGCGATGCATCCTCAAGCCGACTGATCAGGCGGATCTCATCTTCCCGTTTGACGATCTGCTCAAGATTGCGGAGGAACCACGGATCGATATCGGTGGTCTCATGAATATGCTCAACCGACATCCCGAACTTCAATGCGTACCGGAGATAGAAGATGCGATCCGCGTTCGGGATCGCGAGCTTGCTCTGAATCTCTTCCCTTGTCGGCTGCTTGTCGGTTCCCCATAAATCCTTCTTGCCGCCGCCGAGTCCGAAGTGGCCGATCTCAAGACCGCGCAGCGCTTTTTGCAGCGATTCACGAAACGTGCGACCGATGGCCATCGTTTCGCCGACAGACTTCATCTGGATGGTCAACGTCGGATCGGCTTCCGGGAACTTTTCAAACGTCCAGCGCGGGATCTTGGTGACGACGTAGTCGATCGTCGGTTCGAAACATGCCAGAGTTTCGCGGGTAATGTCGTTCGGGATTTCATCCAGTCGATAACCCACGGCCAACTTGGCGGCAATCTTGGCAATCGGAAACCCGGTCGCTTTCGACGCCAGCGCCGATGAACGACTGACGCGCGGATTCATTTCGATCACGGTCATGCGACCAGTGTCCGGATGAATGGCAAACTGCACATTTGAACCGCCTGTTTCGACGCCAATGGCACGCATGATTTTAATTGTGGCGTCGCGCATCCGCTGATACTCTTTGTCGGACAGCGTCTGAGCCGGAGCAACGGTGATCGAATCGCCCGTGTGGACGCCCATCGGATCAAAGTTCTCAATCGCGCAGATAATGACAACGTTGTCAGCATTATCGCGCATCACTTCCATCTCGTACTCTTTCCAGCCAATAATGGATTCTTCGAGCAGCACTTCTTTGATGGGCGAAAGTGCGATCCCGCGACGAACCATGTCTTCGAACTCTTCGATGTTGTATGCAATCCCGCCGCCCGTACCGCCCAGCGTGAAACTGGCGCGAATGATGATCGGCAGCCCGATGTCTTTGACGGCGTCGCGCGCTTCGTCGAGATTGTGAACCGTGAAGCTGCGGGGAACGTCAAGTCCGATTTCAAGCATAATCTTCTTGAACGTGACACGTTCAAGCATAATCTTCTTGAACGTGTCACGTTCTTCGGCTCGCTTGATGACTTCTTCCTTCGCGCCAATCATCTCGACGCCGTATTTGGCGAGCACGCCGTGCCTGACCAGTTCCATCGCCGTGTTCAGACCAGTCTGGCCACCGAGCGTCGGCAGCAGCGCGTCAGGACGTTCCTGCTTGATGATTTCTTCGACGTACTGCCAGGTGATCGGTTCGATATACGTCCGATCGGCAGTATTCGGGTCGGTCATAATGGTCGCGGGGTTGGAATTCACCAACACGACTTCGTAGCCCTCTTCCCGCAGAGCTTTACAGGCCTGAGTTCCCGAATAGTCGAACTCACATGCCTGGCCGATCACAATCGGGCCGGAACCAATGATCAGAATCTTCTTAAGGTCGTTACGACGTGGCACTTTGCAGTGGTCCTTCCAGTAGCGAGATC
>JAYSPO010000311.1:0-5858 GCA_043722015.1 Candidatus Kuenenia sp.
CGGCAGAGCAAACGAACGTCGTTCCCAGAGCCAAATTACCTGAAAAAGAAAGCGGTGACGAGTCACCGCACTCCAAACGTCGCTTGTTTAGGGACTAGAACGAGGTACCGGAGGGCTCACGCCACGCCACTCCGCTCGCCGAACTCATTTCTGGCCGCGCGGAGTATAATCCAAACATTGAGCCGCCGGATGAATAGACTCGCAGCGGACTTGAGTGAGGCCTTTTGCTCCGGCCGAAGTCGACAGACTTCGGGCTGAGTCATGGACATCTCATTGCTGCGAACGCGAGGTATCGCAATGTTGGTTTCGGCTGACACCCTGCCGCGCGCTTTAGCCGGAAACTACCTGGATTCTGTCAGTTTGTGAAATATGGATGAATTTCCCACAAATGAGTATACCTGGAAATCAGGCCTAAATGTTCATTGTCTAGGCAAGCAGCACCGCAAAAGGTAGCCGCTGTACAGTTCGGCCTTGAACTCTCGTGGATTGCGATTAACCTCGAGGCAGTCCAATTGAGTATTTGCTCTTCATTGCCCTTTTCTTTCCCCCTGTCTTGTCAAAGGTATTCACCATGAAAGTGTCCATTCGTAGCCGAAAGGCGTTCACCCTGATCGAATTGCTGGTGGTGATCGCCATCATCGCAATTCTGATCGCGTTATTGCTGCCAGCCGTGCAGCAAGCCCGTGAAGCGGCCCGCCGCACTCAGTGTAAAAACAATCTCAAGCAAATGGGCTTGGCGCTGCACAATTACGCAGACGTTTACGGCGTGTTTCCGCCATATTCAGGTGGCAGCGGCGTACCGCAGGGCGGCAGGCACATGCGAACCCGTTTGAGCGGCTTCGTCGCGTTGTTGCCGTATTACGAACAGGCCAACCTCAGCACAGCGATCGGAGCGATCACGACTTCGATTCCACCATGGGTTTCCAACCCGGTTTGGAACAATCCGATGCCCAATCTCCAGTGTCCGAGTGATCCTGGCAGCATTCCACCGAGCGGTGCTTTGCGTGGCAAAAGAAATTACACCTTCTGCGGAGGTGACGGTGCCGTTTTTAATACAACGAACACGAATGCGTCAACAGTTCCCATCGTGACTCCGACACGCGGCATGTTCGGCGCGCTTGTCTGTTACGGCTTCCGGGACGCCACAGACGGATCAAGCAACACGCTCGCAATCGCTGAGGCAGTTGCCCCTATGGCAAGTAACGGAAAAGGTGCGGTTGCAAATGACTTGAGTATTACGACACCTGCTGCCTGCCGCGCGCTTTTTAACGCAACGACGAGGACATATGTCAACGGTGGCTGGACCGCCGATACTTCGCGTGGTTATCGTTGGGGTGATGGAGGCGCCTATTTCTCGGTGTTCACAACCAACACACCACCAAACACTGCCAGCTGCTTTACGACCGGCACTGGAAGCCATTGGAGTCCAGGGATGTGGAATTCTGGCAGCTACCACACGGGTGGTGCGCAGGTGTGCTTGCTCGACGGCTCTTGCCGCTTCATTAGTGAAAACATCGACTCCGGCAATCAGGCAGCAGCTCTGCCTGCGAACACGACGTCAGGTGTCAGCCCATACGGTATCTGGGGAGCCTTGGGGACTCGGTCCGGTGGCGAAGTGATGGGCGAGTTCTAAGCACGCGTTCTGATCGACTTACTGCACGCAGCCCGATTGAAGGAATTCAAACGGGCTGTTGTTTTATACTTTCTGCTCGGTCAATTATCCGGCCGACCGTTGTCACACGATTCAGGAGTTACCGAGAATGTCTGTTTTGTTCAGGACGTTGACAGTCGTTTGTCTGTGTGCCGTCATTGCCGGATGCGGGGGCGGTGATGACGCTTATAAAAGAGCACGACCCAAAACGGTAAGTTCGACGGGGACGATTACCTACAACGGCCAGCCCCTTGGGTTCGCCACAATTATTCTGGATCCACAGGTTGAAGGCGGCGTTGCAGCGATGGGTCGCAGCGATGGCGAGGGACACTTCTACGTGAATGCTTTTCCACCTGATCCTGGCGCCGTTCCGGGAACCTACCGTGTGAGTGTTACGAAGACAGAAGCACCAAAAAACACCAACCCTGATCCGGCGTCTCATGATGCTCCCGCCGAAGAAGAACCCGAAGGACCAAAGTCACTGATTCCCCTGGCGTATGGTGATTCTGCGACTTCTGGACTTACGATCGAAATTCCCGCCGAAGGCAGCGAAGCACTCAAGCTGGATCTGAAGTAATTCGCCGAGGCGTCTGGGCTTCGCCAATACGCTTCGCGTTCGCAGAATTCGATCGCGGCGAGCGGCAGAGAATTTCTTCCCTGTTCCGCTGCGGAATCTGCAATTGTCAATTTGCTGACTCTACGGGATTCAATGCCTGGTCTCGGAGCTCACAAGTTCATAAATGCGGATCCCGATCGCGTCGTCATGCACCAACTGCAATCGGAACCTCGACTCCGTGGCTGATCGATCCGGGATCGGGGTCTGGTAACTGCTGTGGACCACAATGAAGTGCGTGTTTAAAGTTGCGAGCTGCGACAGAATGTCTTCACTGAGCCCCTCTTTGTTGATCTGCGCCTGAAACCTGAGGTAGCGTGTTGGGAAAAATCCGGAGTAGCCGTTCACCATCGGTACGCCATGGAGTGATCCGAGATACATCCAGCGAGCCGTCGAATCGAAGTCCTCAGCCTTTGACCCTGGCGGAAATGGAAGACACGCAATTCCCTTGCCGTCCGGTGTGTGCAGTTTCACAAACTCCGTCCAGCCATGATGGCGATTCAGGTCCGGCACGCCGGCAGGCAACAACTTTGGCACGGCAACCTCAACCAGTGCCAACAATGCCAATACGTTGACAACGAGCGATGCTGTGATGGGTGGCCAGGACCGGGCACGCAGGCGGAGCCAGAGTTCTGACAATCCCGTGATTCCCAACAGGATGATCGCCATCTGCGTCAGGTACGCGAATCGAAACACATTGCGAACCTGACTGATCCCGGGGATCCATTTCGCGAGTAGCCACCATGGTTGGAAATTACCGAGTTTCAGATTCGGACCAATCGCCAGCAACGCGGTCACGATCGTTGTCAGCAGCAGGAACAGAACCCATCGACGACGCCTTCGGTGAAGGGCTCCGAGGAAAATGCCAAACACTGCCAGCAGGATCTTGATCCAGCCCGGAGACAAGCCGAATCGCCCCGAAGACCCGGCAAAGAAAATCGCGTCTCGCGGCGTCAGCACAAGGTCGGATGTCTGCGCGGAAAGCTGGCCGACAAGTTCCTGGGATCTTTCGAATGCATTGTCTCGCAGCGCTTGTCGCATCGGCACAAAGATCACGCTCGCCAGAACACCAGCCATGATCAACGCGGCACACGAAGTCATCCAGAATTGAAGGACTCGAACTCGAATCAGCAATATCCAGGCGGTACCTGCCAGTGCAATCGTCAGGAAGAGTGTGTGATGAATACAGATATAGAAGCTCAGCGTGTAACTGGCCGCCAATTTCAGTGCCGTGGTCCATGTCGGGGCTGAACCATGACGTCGCAGCGCATCCCATGTCCACAGGAGCGACCAGACAGGAATCAATTGCAGCACTTCCAGTTGTCGCACGCTCACCGGAAGCCAGATCATCATGCAGCCACCGACGATGGCCAGGCTTCGAGGACTTCCCGTTCGATGCAGCAATTGGAACGTAAACACACCATTCAGAAACAACGACAGCAGCAGGTAGACGTTATATGCCAACGCAGGCGAACCTGTCAGCCAGATCACCGGCGCGACAATGATTGTGGCTGGCTGAGGCTCCGAAAATGCAAATGCCTGTTTGGTTGGGAAAAAGATCGGTGCGTCCCAGTAACCGGCAAATCCGTGGCTGAGCCGGTCTGCATTCCACCAGATCGTCCAGGCATTGAACATCGGCACCGTGGTGTTCATGTTCTCCCGCACTGGCAGACACCCCCGAGGATCACGCCACACCGGGGCGATAGTCCAGACTGCGAACGCCAGCAGAATGAAAACTGGAATCCAACGCCTGACAAAACCGCGACTGGCTCCCGTGTGAGTCCGCATGACTCTGGACCACCGGCAGGGTAAGGGTGCCTGTCCCGGTTTTGTGACTGATTTTTGCATCTTCTGGCTCCAATACTCCGATCATTCCATGACCGGCGAGCGGCATGCGTCAGCTTGCCGGTACGTTGCGATTCCGGCGTGCGCGAGTTCATACCAGGAGTCAAATTGTACCCATCGACTGACGCCGCAACGTTCGCCTTATGGTCGCTCAGTATGTTCAGTGCTCACGGCACACTGACGATCATCGAAGAGATTCAGATAATAGACGGTGGCATCCGCAGGAACATCTGCGGCAACTCGCGACGCAGCGGCATCGATTTGAGCGGGCAAAGTTTCCCATTCGCGGTCCTGCCATTTCCCTGTCGATCGCGTAAAGCAGAGTTCGGCGTGCATGATCGGAACTTCTGACGCAAACGAAGCCCACACCTCGTTATTGCGAGTTCCATGTGCCGTAATCGTCGCCAATGGTTTGCCGTGTTTTAGAAGTGAATCGGCGTAGACAAGTATCTCTTCGGGATTCTCTCCGGCAGGGCCGTGACCGTGAGGCATCCGAATTCGCAGGCACAGAGTTTGAGGGCTCTTTGGCAGCATCCAGGACTTCTTCCACGAATCCATCGGATACGCAAAATCATTCGTGCCGTTGACCCACAGCATCGGCATCCGAACCGCGCCCAGGTACTGCGACGGATCCCATTGCTTCAACCACAGCGTAGATTTTTCGGTGCCCAACTTCTCAAAACTCGGCAGCCACACGGAATTGTCACCAAGATAGCCACAGCCATACACCGGCACTGCGAATTTGAAACGGTGATCGACGCCGGCCACAATGCTGGTAAGGTAACCGCCCCAGGAAATTCCGGTGACGCCAATTCGATCGGCATCGATTTCCGGGTAGGATCGAATCAACGAATGCGCTAAAGCGACCACACTGACGGCTTGAAAGGTCCACTGGTCTTCGATCGGATCATCCAGTTGACTGAAACTTGCATCCCAGCCCGGTGGTCCGCCGAGATCATGTCGTTGCCAGTTACCGTATGTTCCGACAGGAACACAGCCACAAAGGTCCATGGCGATTGCCGCATAGCCGCGCGAGTTCCAGAGTTTAACCCAGCGGTCAAACGCCGTTCCGCCGCCGCCATGAATCAGCACCATCGCAGGGAATTTCTGCTGACTGTCGTTCTCTCCTCCAGCGTGTGCCGGCACGCCGTAGTAAGCAAAGATACGAGTCTGTTTGCCCTTGTAAGTCGGGCCTGCATAGTACAGCGTCTTCACGCCTTCGATCGGCTTGTCGTCAGCCTGGAAGACCTCGGGTGTCTTTGATAATGCTGCCAGATCAAACTGCACTCCGGAGTGTTCGCTCGTTGCAGCCACGTCCTGAGCCAATAGGTCAGCATGATGCCATGACAACAGCAAGCCAATCAGTGGTAGCAGACTTCGTGAACCTCTTGCAAGCAAAAACATAGCTGGCTTTCGGGCAATAGAGCGGGAGAACAATGACGTGCTGCAGCGTATCGCGAACATCCATCTTTGGCGAGCGGCATGCGTCAGCTGGCCGGCACGATGCGATTCCAAAGGTCGCGGTCCCTTTATGCACCGTAGACGAGAAGTAAGATATCGTGGGATAAGCGTCCAGCTTGTCATTGCTGTAAAAAAGCCGTTTCTTCCATTGATGCCAGGCTGGAAGCCTGGCCCACGGGAAACCCTGACTAACCCCTAAACAAGCGACGTTTGGAGTGCGGTGACTCGTCACCGCTTTCTTTTTCAGGTAATTTGGCTCTGGGAACGACGTTCGTTTGCTCTGCCGAT
>JAYSPO010000312.1:0-2340 GCA_043722015.1 Candidatus Kuenenia sp.
GAACTTCGCAAAATGGAAGGGCACAACGACTGGGTCTACACATTGAGCGCCAATTCCGCACGCAAGCTGATTGCCTCCGGCAGTTACGACGGAGAAATCCGGGTCTGGAATTCTGAAGACGGCAGCATGACAACATCGTTCATCGCCATCCCCAAACAGATTCCCGACCAGACCGTGGCTGCCCAGAAATAATTCCTTTCGGCAAGCACTGTCTGGACTCAATGCAAAACAATGGCGCGTCCCGGGCTGGCGTGGCCGTCGCGAATACGGGTTGAGGCGAACAGGAAGTAGGCGTTCCCCGGAATGCTACCGACCTTGTTCAGGAATTCAACGCCGACCATGTCGTGGCCGCCAAGAGCCCAGTAGGTCATCAAAGCGCGGCGTGGATCGACTCCACCAAGATCCGGTGCATCAGTCGCAATGCAGCGGATGCCTTTGCTGTGCAGATAGTTGATCGCGTCCGGGCCGGGTGCAGGCCAGCCTTCAGATTTCCCCATGAGTGGATCCTGCCAGACACCTTTATCATCCGGAGCCGGTTTGAAGTGTTGATCGAGGTGTCCGGTATAGAACAGAACGATCTGATTACGTTGGAATTCTCCGTGAGCCGTTTCATCAGCCTGAAGCAGTGCGACGGAAATCTCGGGTGAAGCTGGCCATGCAGATTTCTGCGTCGTGCCGACAAGACTCCGCACATCGACAACCCGTGCATCGCCGCAGGTCCAGTCGAGAGGCACTTTGTCTGTTGTCCTTGAACTGAAACCACGCTTGCCGTATCGAGATTCGTACTCGGCCAGCCAACCCCGCACTTCAGGAGAATACTCGACCGCAGCACCTTCCGGCGGAAGGGCAAAAGACGGCGTAATCAGATGAGTGCCTGCCGTGGCGTCCATCAGGTGTGTGTGATGCCACATGTCGAGGTCAGGGGAGTACAGAAAATCGACCTTTACATAAACCTGTCGATGACGTCCTGCCAGCGACCCGGGGTTCGTCACGGGAAAATTCATCGCCAGCGTCGGCGACAGATCGATCGCACGCTTGTGGCGAGCGGAATCAATCAGTCTGGCCGGAAGATCTCCGCCGACTACAGCGAAGGCGCGTGTTTCGGAATACGGGCCGGCAGCATGCTTCGGACCCAACATGCAATAAAACGCGCCGGTGGCTGGTAGTTCGCCCAGATTCGTTGCTCCCTCAGTCCAGATCATTCCATGCCGCAGGCCGGCATAGTGTGTGGGCTCTGCCAGATTCGGCATCGGCCCCATACTTGCGCTGTCAGTGCCGAGTGTCATCACGCCGCGTGTCGCCAGAAATTCCATCGTCTCCGGATGGGGATCCGGATAGCCGGGCGATTTGCGATCCACGACATCCGCGATGTACCGATTCCCCTCCGGAAACGGACGATAATATGTGTCGGAATAATCGCTGCGAAACAGGACGACGTCGCCCAATTTCAATTTCCGATGCTGCTGCTCAAATCGTTCAATATGGGATGGCAGTACAAGTGGACTGACTCCATTCGGAGCCTTATCCAGCAGTTCACGCACATCGACAACGCAGGCTTCACCACCAAACTGCCATGCTTCAATCTTGTCGGTGTACGCCAGGCCGAACGGCCCGGACTTCTCGCGTTTCAACTCCGGGCGCACGACGGAATGCGGCGGCACATCAAGTTGAGTTCCGGTGTTTCCGTCGATGAGCAACACGTCAATGTTGTACGGACTGTTCGGCCCGATCGCCTGTTCGTGGATCAACTGAAATCGAGGAAATGGATGGGTAGGCCACGTCGCAGGGTATTCCGGTGCGATCAGCAGCGAGCAATCGACGAACCGCGTTGTCGTGTCACTCTTTTCCTGAGCGGTCAGGGAGCCGTCGAGTACGCAGCAGGCCATGAATAGAGTACTGAACTTTATCGCCGGAACTGCGGTCCGATGGAAGATCTTTCCGAGACGTCGAAGTTGCCACATGTCGCTACCTCTGTTTTTTTGAATTGAACACGAAGAACAGATTGCAACCGATGCGAAGCTGGCTGTCCAGCGACTTTGATGGTGGGTCATACGGTCAAATGTCGTTTGGTCGATTCTCGGACAAGAATGTCCAAAGTACGTGAATCACAAGGCTGCGATTCCATGTAGGATGGACATTCATGTCCGTCGCCTTCACCAACCAGCTTCGCCGCTGGAGAAATTGCTCTACGGCGAAAAACATCCGCTTCGTCGATGCCGTTTGGTCGAATCTCGGAAGGCGATTAGTCCCTAAACAAGCGACGTTTGGAGTGCGGTGACTCGTCACCGCTTTCTTTTTCAGGTAATTTGGCTCTGGGAACGACGTTCGTTTGCTCTGCCG
>JAYSPO010000313.1:0-1082 GCA_043722015.1 Candidatus Kuenenia sp.
CCGGTTACCATCAGAGTTCGGTGTACCAGACTGTTGGTGCCTGAGTCATGGACCGAGTCTTCAAATTGCAACGTCGTTTGACCAGGTTCCGTTCTGGTCGATAACGACGCCAGTGGAAACTCAGCGAGGTTCATTTCGTCGGTGCCGAGTGACCGGTCGTAATCGTTGAGCGACACTTCTGGCTTCTGGATTATCTCAACTGGTGCATTCACGGTTCCTCGTTTTCAAAATCAAATTGAAACATCATCACTCCTGTTTTGTTATTTTTAAGCATCATTTTTAATATTTATGTGTTCGCAACCTCGCGAAATCACAAGCAAATTCGGGACAAAAACCGACTCAGATCACGTGTGAAAACCGGCTCGCCCCACGATACCCACCGGCTCGGCCCACGTGTGTTCACCGGCTCAGACCACGTCATGACCCGCTCAGATCACGTGTGCAGCATTCGGCCACGTCCCACCGTGAACCTACTGCGCCGCGCCGCCCATTGGCAACAGGTAATCAGATGCCGCGACGAAGGGCTGAGATTCCGCCGGGTGCGAAACAACGCAGTGATTGCGGCACTCGTACCGGAATTCCGGTCGGCGGAGCGACCGGACTACGGTAGTCCCGCCGCTCCGTCGGCGGGATCTTGCCAGCATGTTTGCAGGTCAGCACGTTTGCCAGCAGGATTGCAGGCGTGGTGTCCAGCAAGCCATCAATCCGGCTGGCTGCCAAGGCATCATGCCAGCCCGCAGGCAAGCCGTTCAGCCAGCAAACATTCCTGCTTGCCAGCCGGTCGCAAACGCGCTACTGTCGAAAACAATGGTGATCGTTTTCGTAAACAGCAAAGGCGGGGTGGGCAAGAGTACGCTCGCAGTTCACATGACCCTGTGGGCTCTCGACTTGGGAATCGCCACGGCACTTGTCGATTGCGACAAGCAGCAGAGCAGTTCTGACTGGCTCATCGAAGCAGAACCTCGGATGGCTCTGCGAATGGCAGATACTCCGGAAGAGTGCGTTGAAAAGGTCGTGCAGTTGCGTCAGAGCCATGACCTGATTATCGGCGATGGCCCGGCGGGACTGGATGACGTGTCGAG
>JAYSPO010000314.1:0-2936 GCA_043722015.1 Candidatus Kuenenia sp.
ACCTCTGCTTCGCGTAACCCCCGCCTGTCGCGGCTCAGACTATCGTCGAGCCCGCGACGCTCGCCCGCACCACTCAGGCCCCACGGCCTGCGCGACCGCAGAGCGGAACGACACCACGGCTATTCGCCGTGGACGAGTGTTTTCCAGTCTCGACTCACTACTCACGTCCCGTGCGTTCGTGCCGGAGGCACGACGGGATGCGAAAGAGACTGCGGCATCCCTGATCGGTTCTGGCGATCAAATCCACGCACCACTGGCATATCCGATGACACCTCCAAATTAGGTCACACTGACGCGTCATCGATTCTCGCCGCGGATTACACTGAAGAAGCCTCGAATCGAGTTCCAGCTTCAATCCAGTCAATGTGAGCCATGAACTTTTCGACGTACTCCGCCTTTCGATTCTGGTAGTCAATGTAGAACGCATGTTCGTAAGTATCGATCACGATGATCGGCATTGCCATCCAGAGGACCCCCATCGCGTGTTCATCGCTCACGACGTCGTAGAGTTTTTCATTGACCGGATGTTTCACCAGCATCGCCCAGCCCGGTCTGCTGCTGCAGCTTCTGTTGACACGTCGATCATGCTCCATTGTAGCCACGCAACCACGGTTACAGAGTGTAGTATGTACGCAGAAACGGAATCTGTAATACTGGAAGTCCAAAATGTTTTGCCGCGGCAAAAAATGCTGGGAACTGCGATTCCGTCTCATGGGTCGCCATTTCCCTGATGACATGCCACTCGATGGTCGGTATCCTGCAACCATGACTGATAGCGGAGTCGCCCGATGACACTTTGCGTGAGGGACATGTCCCTGATTCTGGAGATACAATGCGGATCGTTCGCCAAGCATTTACACTGATTGAACTGCTGGTCGTGATTGCGATTATCGCAATCCTGATCGCATTGCTTCTGCCTGCCGTTCAGGCAGCCCGTGAAGCTGCACGGGCCACTCAGTGTCGGAACAATCTTAAACAGATTGCACTGGCGATGCACAACTACCACGACCGCATTGGAGTCTTACCGTCTGGCTGGACGGCGGATCCCAGTTGGCAAAAGCAAGGTTGGGGCTGGGGAGCCATGTTACTGCCAGACCTGGAACAGTCTGCTTTGTTTCAGCGGCTGCAATTCAGTGAATCGATGACATCAGCGACGAACCTGCCGTGGCAAACACACAGCATCAAAACTTTTCTTTGCCCGACAAACACCTATCAGGAAGTTGGGCTGGTAATCGTGCAGGAACCGGATGGATCTATTCCCGTTCAACCGGCGACATTCTTGTTTCACCCGCCCTCACCCAAACTCTTCCAGATGGCCAGATCGGATTATGCCGGTGTGTTTGGAAACGTGGACATGGTTGCCGACCCTGATCATGGCAATGGGATGTTTTCGAGAAACAGTTCTATCCGATTTCGAGATGTCACAGATGGAACAAGTCAGACGTTCCTGATCGGCGAACGCCGTGTTTCCGAAAGGCAGCGGACGGACTTCATGGGGAATAATCTGACATACGTCGATTTGACGCTCTGGATAGGTGTTTTACCCTGGTGCAGTGATTCGGTGGCCCGCGTTGTTGGTTCCGGACAGCAGACACCGACAACAGAGGGACGCAGCTTCCCTGGATTCAACAGTCAGCATCCGGGAGGCGTTTTCTTTGGCTTGGCGGATGGATCAGTGCGATTGGTGTCTCGCAATATCGACCTTCAGATCTATCAGTCGCTGATGTCCCGAGCAGGAGGCGAGGTCGTCGGAGAATTTTGAGTTAGGCGTGCAATTCGCGTGAGTGAGTAAACATGACGAGCGACGCTCCGAGCACAAGTACTATTCCAAATGCAACAAATGCCGTTTGTATGCTGGCGTATTCCGTCAGGAGAGCTCCGACCAGATAATGGGCCATCCATCTAAAAACAGACGTTTACGTAAAGGAGGGAGCTTTGGGAAGCTGCCTCGAACACGGGTTTAGGTGAATGCTCGGCGGGCGGAGTTGATGCTGATGGCTCGGTTGTGGCCGTGGGTTTCCGCTGCGGCCTCCATCGACTTCGGACGACCGACGCTTGAACGGAACCATTTCCGGAAATTCACGACGCAGTCAACCCACAGTTCCGTCGAGATCCCAAGACGCTCGAACATGGGTTCCAGATTCGCTGGCATCGCGCCGCGTTTGTCACTGCGGATCTGACGACCTGTCCAGTCCAGCAGTTGCAGGTAATCACCAAGTTCCATCGAGAGACAGCCTTTATTTGATGCGCGACGCACGGCGGTCTTCGCACGCGCAGTCTGCCGTTTCGGCTCCAGTGGAATCGGAGCCAGCCAACCAGCACGCTCACCGTGTTCAATGCGGTTGTCCTGAGCATCAGGAGTCGAAACTTCTTCTGCCGTCTGCAAATCCACGATGCGGTCCTGGGCACTCGTGAAATCACTCAACTCAGGACTTGTGGCGATATTCGCTCGTACGGGATTCAAATCGACATACTGCATACAGGCCAGAATCGCGGCACTGTCCAGCAAAATCTGTCCTCGAAAACGACCCTCCCAAAAGCGCCCTGAACACTGATCTTGTTTATTCGCCACTTTTGCAACTCGCTCTGACAGGAACCGCATGAACCATGAAATGCTCGACAGGCGGCCCCGCTTTTCCTTCAGGCCTCTTGCATCGTTGCGAATCGAGTTCAATTCAAACTCCGTCGGTTCGGCCGGAAGGCCTTCTTTCGTCTTGCGAGCCGGACACAACCGCCACCACTTCAGCGCCACGTCCTCATCCGACCATGTCTCCACGACATCATATCGACTGCGTAAAATACAGTGAAAATGGTTACTCATTACCGAATACCCAAGAACTTCAATCCCCATGATTCCCGCCAGAAATTCCAGCCGCTGACGGATGAGTTCCCGCCGGTGTTCGTAGTCAGTCCCGGTCAACGGATCCTGCCCGCAG
>JAYSPO010000315.1:0-2655 GCA_043722015.1 Candidatus Kuenenia sp.
GACGTGCACGGATTGTCAGTGAACCAACTCCTCCCGCGCCGGCGCGCCGACGTCCGAAAGAACCAGCCGCTCCGGCCGATGATGCGTGGCTGGATGATGGCGCGTCGCCGAACAGTGAATGGGATTCGTACGGCACGCCGGAACAAACGCAGCAGGCACTTCCGCCGCGTGCCAGACGGAAGACCGGTGCCGGACAGGCACCGACACTTCGCGGCACGGGCAACGAACCGCCTTCACCCAATGGACGCCCGCGTGAAGCCGTTGCACGAGCATCCAACGGCAGCATCATTACCGGAATCCTGATGATGGTCGGAGCCGTCGTCTGGTTCGTCGCGGGACTCGCAGGAGATGTTATCTTCTTTTATCCGCCGGTCATGTTTGTGCTTGGCTTCATCGCCCTGGTTAAGGGATTGATGAGGACGGAGTGAGGGTTGGCAGTGAGACTCTGACGCCAAACCAAAGGGCTGCAGCCAGGAAGCAAAGAAACAAACACTGGCTGGCAGTATTGACAATCACCATCCCAGCGGTGCCGACGACACCAAACATAGACGTGACAATCATCCATGTGGAGCGACTCAGCATGGGACCAGCGACTGACGCGGCAATATAGATCGTCGGGTAGACCCAAAACGAAACACGGCGATTCGATAGGCGGAGAAATACCGCTGTGAGTACGATTGACGGCACTCCGTAGTGCAAGCTCACCGCCGCAAAGTACTCCACGCCGGTAGGAAACTTTTGGACATTGACGAGGACAGCACTTTGCAACAGAGCCGCAAGAATTCGCGCTCCCACGGCAGCGGCAACCAGGGGCAAGGATCTAGGGCGATTTGCCACGATCTTCCAGCACATCACTGCAGTCAGCCCATCGCCCAGAGCCGCGATCCCCAAGCCTGCAACGGATATACCTGAGACATACCACCCTCCCGATAGATACCACTTTGCAGCACCGAATTTCAGTCCTGCGGCGGTATGGGTAATCATGTGGTACACAGCGATAAACGGTGCTGTCAACATGGCGGCATAAAAGCCTCGCAACATGAATACTGCAGGGCCGGGCTGCTCCCATCGAGTAGCAGGCATCGCAGCAAGCTCGACAGTCGTCGGAGCGGCATAGGGATTGTCTTCGCATGCATCCAATATCATCGCCCCTTCAGGAACTCCAGCACGTCGGCCATTTGTTCGACCGTAACATCACGTTCGACGCCTTCCGGCATAAGGGATTTGTTGGTTGTTTTCAGTTCTTCGATGTCGGTGCGAAGAATGGTTTGTTCGCGGCCTTCGGGTTGTCGCAACGTGACGGAATCCGTGGACTCCGCAATCATCAGGCCGTTGAACAGGCGCCCATCGGTGGTGACCACGATGTATTCTGTGAACTGCGGATCGACTCGGCGATTCGGATCCAGAATGTCGTAAAGTAACGCATCTCGCGCCCGTGCTCGTGTGTCGCTGATGTCGGGGCCGACGTTGTGGCCGAGGCCGCCGATACGGTGACACTTGCTGCACGTTTTCTCGAACACCGCCGCACCGCGTGCGATGTCCCCTTTCATATCGAGTGCCTTTGCGTATTGGTCAGCAACCTCTTTCCGATTGGCCGACACTGTGCCGCCGAAGAGCTGAATCGCTGACGTGCGAATGGTTTCATCAGGGTGCTTGAGCAGTATCAATCGTTGATCAATCGACACGACTGACGATGAGATCACACCTGCGGCCATTTGCTGCAGCAGCAAAGTGACGCTTTCTTTTCGCAGCAGCAACAGGTCGAGTGCGGCGGAACGAGTCTGCGGCTTCAACTGCTCCCAATGCGACAGCACAATCTCCGACAACTCCGCACGCCCGCTGCGTCGCGCAGCTTCGATGGCGGCCTGCTGGCAATCAGTGGATTCAGCCGGTTGCAGCAACATTTGCAACGCGTCGGTGAGTGCCTGCGGCGGCAGATGCGACATCAGTCCCATGGCGGCGATGCGATCAGCATCGCTGTGTTTGGGGTCGATGGCGGTTGCCGCAGCGAGTTGCACGACGTTCGCCACGGCCTGGATTGATTCCTTCAAGGGTTCCGGCGGCGCCTGCAGCAGCGCCGCGAGATTATTCGGAACGTCCGCGTTCTGACAGCGCGGCAATCCGTCAGCCAGTCCGATCACCAGCGCCGTCTGCCACCACAGACCGGATTCTTTGCTGTCACCGACCAGCATGGCTGCCTTTCGAAGCTGTTCGATCTCACCCCGCGCGGCGACGTTCAGTGCGAGGCTCTTCAGAAATTCAGCCCGCCCGACAATATCCGTCGCTTCGCCACTCTGCAGCACGACGACCTCAGCGATGTCTGCAGCCAGATTCGGTGCGGCGATCAGCATCGCGCGTTGCAACCAGAGATCATCGAGACACCCCGGGACGGATTTCAGGACGGCCGATCTTGCTTCGGCAGTGGTTGCGTCGAGCGATAAGAGTGCCTGCATCCGGACTTCGCCGTCTGTATCATGGCACAGCATGGCGACGACGTGTTGCAGTTCTTTGCTGTCCGGGCCGTGCGTGCGGATCAGCTTCGCAACATCGCGGCGCACGGTAGCGTCGAGATCCTGAGAAGCGATGACAAGGTCGGCAGGCTGCAGCAGTTTCAAGCCATCCAGCGTCCACAAGGCATGGAGCCGAGCGAAGCCG
>JAYSPO010000316.1:0-1820 GCA_043722015.1 Candidatus Kuenenia sp.
GAGCAAAACTGCAGGTTCACGCCTTCGGCTGCCGATTCGGTGGCGATCATGATCGACGCCCGTTCGGAGAATTCCTCGACAAGCGCCGACCGCATGTCCGCCGTCGGCGAACCGCTGATGCAATCCTGACCGGCATGACGCTGCAGCCACTCCTGATAGACCCGTTTTGAGTCGGCATCAGTATTGGTCCCGTTAAAGAGCACGATCTGTCCGGTATAGCCGCTCGCTTCGAGCAGACCTCTTAGATACGACTGCGTGCGGCGCGACTCGGTAAAGATCAGTGCTTTCGGTTTGGCTCCGAGTTCGACCGCTTTGCCGAAACCAGTGCGGAGAGCCTTGAGGAGTGAATCCCCTTTCGCATTTTCCTTGATCGACTCGGCTAGATTCTTGTACTGCGTCAGCTCAGCAGCTTCGTCCCGGAGACTCTTCAGGAGCTGGGCTTTGTCCGGAGTTGCTGGCTGCTCTGCCGGATCGGTTGGTGCGCCATCGGTCGCGGATTCTTCCCATTCATCTTCCAGAGCTTCTGCCTGATCGATGTCGTCACCAACAACATCCACAAGCTGCTCGGCACCCGCCGCGTGTGCGGCCTGCTCCAGCTTTTTCAATCGCTCGATCATCGTGCCAAGGGTGGCAGCAATCGCAAACGACGACGAAGCCAGAATCTTGCGGAGCACCAGTTCGATGAGCTGCCGCTGGCTGTTCGGGAGTGAATGAAGATTCTCCTTCTGAAGGAAGGCCGACACTTGGTCATACAGACGCTTTTCCTCAGGCGACGGCGTGAAGTCCTCAGTGATCGGAATTCGCTTCGTATAGCGAACGTATTCGAGAACCTGTTTGCGCAATGTTCGCTGGCAAATCGGCGCGAGTCTGGCCCGCAGATTGGCAAGCACACCAGCCGGAAGACTGTCGGACTTTCTCGCATACAGTTCACGAAACGCCTCTTCGCTGCCGAAGACGTGTTCATCGACGAACGTCACCAATCCGTAGAGTTCCATCAATGAATTCTGGAGCGGTGTTGCTGTGAGCAGAATCTTGGGTCGACTACGCACGGCGTCTCGAAGGGCACGGGCAATCTTGTTGTCCTTCTTGTAGACATTCCGCAGACGATGAGCTTCGTCGATGACCACAAGATCCCACGGCACGGTAGTGATGTCGGCAGCTTTCGCACGGGCAAAGTGATACGAGCAGATGACAACTTGATTCGTCGGCTGAAACGGTGAACTTGTTTTGCGGGACAGCTCACGGAAACTCTTCGCCTCCAGGATGAACGACGGAATGAAAAACTTCTCGGCGAGTTCCTGGCTCCATTGTTTACGGAGCGACGCAGGGACGATGATGAGAATCCGGCGTTTCTTCTCGGCCCACAGTTGGCTGATGATGATCCCCGCCTCAATGGTTTTTCCGAGCCCGACTTCGTCCGCGAGTATTGCGCCTCGCGACAATGGCGAACGAAACGCGAAGAGTGCAGCATCCACCTGATGCGGGTTCAGATCGACGATGGCGTTGCTGAGCGACTGAGCGAGCTTGTCCGCCTGATCGGCTCCGACACGTTTCGTGAGTTCGTAAGCCAGGTACTTGGAATGATAGGCGGTGAACGGCGGCTCGCTCGCTGCCGCGATCACCGGAGCGAATCGCGTCGCTGTTGGTTTGGAATCCGAACTGTCATCGACCGACTTATCTCCGCGCAGGATCAAATCTGCCGACAGTTGCCGGACGCTGATCGCTGGGAGTTGTTCGGGTTTGGGCAGCATAATGGCGGGATAGTCATATCTGGAGCGTCTCAGTATATCACGGCGACGTTCTGATCGGGAGTCAGCACG
>JAYSPO010000317.1:0-4443 GCA_043722015.1 Candidatus Kuenenia sp.
TCTGATCCCGGTGAGACAATGAATCTCTATTTCAAAAACGCCGAGATCGTGCGCGATATGAAGGCACTGCTGGAAAGCAGCAAAGTTCAGGGAGGCAGCGCTTCGAGAGTAACACGGCCATGAAACTACCGCTTCGTGAGCTTCGGCTGCAGTTGGCGATGATGAACGTGCGTCTCGTATGCGACGACTTTGGAGCCGGTCAGACTCGCATTCGTGAAATGATTTGTGCGCTCGCCGTGCGTTCAACTGAAAAAGTTAGCCACTAACATAGTCTCGCGGACTTCAACGTATTCTGCAGCAGCATGGCGATGGTCATAGGCCCGACGCCACCGGGGACAGGAGTGATGGCCGACGCGACGGCACTCGCTGCCGCGAAGTCCACATCACCAACGAGACGTTCGTTGACACGATTGATACCGACGTCAATCACAACGGCTCCCGGCTTGATCATATCGCCCTTGACGAATTCCGGAATCCCGACGGCTGCAATCAGAATATCCCCCGTGCGACAAACAGCACCGATGTCGCTGGTGCGACTATGGCAAATCGTGACTGTCGCATCAACGCCTTTCTGCACCAGTAACGCAGCCATCGGCTTACCCACAATGTCGCTGCGACCGATGACAACGGCATGTCGGCCCACTGTCGGAACCTTTGACACCTCAAGCATCTTCATGACGCCTGCGGGAGTGCATGGCAGAAATCGTGGTCGGCCCTGCAACATCAATCCGGTATTTTCCGGATGAAACGCATCGACATCTTTGGTCGGCAGAATTGCGTCCAGGATCTGCGTCGGATCCAGATGCTTCGGCAACGGCAACTGCACCAGAATGCCGTGGACACTCATGTCGCAGTTAAGCGTCGCGATCAATTCCAGCAAATCTGCCTGCGTCGTCGCAGCATCCAGTCGATGCAGTGTACTCCTGATTCCCGCCTTCTGGCACACCCGCTCTTTGTTGCGGACGTACACTTCACTCGCCGGGTCGTTGCCAACAAGGACCGCCGCCAGATGCGGCACGATCCCCGTGTCGCGGATCAACTGTTGAGTTTCTGCCGCGACCTGATTGCGAACAGTCTCGGCGATGGCTTTTCCATCAATGATTTGAGCGGGCATGATTCATAAATCCTGGCATGAAAAACCGGATAGTGCAGAAAGGTGACGTCCACTCAGGACAACATGGTCTGTAGTGTACGGAAAGTCAAGCAAAGAGAAACGGACCGGAAGCGACATCGGACCGGCGATTCAGGTTTCTGAGTTGTCTGGCGAACCTCCGGATGTTGAGTAACTCAAACAGTCCAATTGGCGAGATGCAGGGCATCGAGTTTGGCGGTGAAGTAAACCTGGCCACGGTAGCCATAGGCGGTTCTCTGAAGAGCGCCGATCTTGTTGTTGACGACCTCCATTCGCCCGCACGGCATGAGGACCGGAGTCTGCTGGCCGGGTGCGAATCAGCACCTCCTCGCGAGATTCCGGCACGTCACACCGGGCTGTGTTTGGGCCTCTATGTTGCCCAATGTAAACGTCGGCTTCTTCAAGCATCGGCACGCGCCGTTCACTCCAATGCCGTGTGTTCCGACCCAGTGTTTGCGGCAACTTTGTTCATTCGGTTGTCCATCTCATTTTCATTCGGCGTAGTGACACAACCGAATCAGGAACAACCGAATGAAACGCACGGAAAAGAGCAACGGACAGCCTGAACGACACTCGGACATTTCACTCTGCGGAATCTCGAAAACGTGTCATTCATCACTGCGTGAATCGGATTGTAGGCCGGACCGAGCAAACCGGCGTCGTGCCGGAACTGCTGTCGCCACGGAAGACTCTGGGACGATGGAAACTGTCCAATTGAAAAGTTCCGGTTTGCGCTGTTCCGGCATCAACGGCATGTCGAGCAAACCGTTTTCCATGCAGACCCTGCCACCGCCAACAAATGCAATTGATCAGGAACGGTCGGAAATTATCAGGCGTGTGACGCAACGCAGCGTTGGAAACGTCCGCGGACGTGAGAGTGCTGGCAGCATGAGTGAATTTGCTTCTCCATGCGCCACCTTCACCGTTTTTGCGGCACCAAAACCTTCCGCAATGTGGTCAAGAACGGCGTGCCGCCAGAAATCGATTGCGCACTCAGAACACGCCCTCATGTACAGATTGGACTGGAGCCGTTTCTTGCCGACGTCGCGATCACGTTCGCGTTCAACCGACTTCCATCTGCAGTCGACCCGACTGCGCTATTTGATCGAGTATTATCGACTTGGCGAGTCAATATCGATGTCGCTCCAGTGTGTCGGACCGGAGCAGTGAAGCGAAGCCCGATTTCATACGCCGGTCGTGACCACCGACGCAGTTAATGACCCGTTCTCCGGGTCAGCCAATGCGACTTATGCGAGTTTGGAAGAGCTAGCGCAACTACCGCATGTCGGTTAGTCCTGAGTGACGAAGGACTTTGAAATATCTGTCGCCAGTTGTGTCACATCAACCGGATTCTGGCGCTCGTTGGCTCGATCGAAAAACGCGATTCGGACGCCATCAAATTGATTACTCCGGCAGGATTGTCGCAGGTTGTTCGACGATTGTGGTCAATGCTGATAGATGGCACTTCAGGCGGTGATAGCTGAGTGTGATCCGAGCCGCTCGGCGACTGGTCTACTCCAATCTCAAAGGCGTCCCGCGATTTATGGCTGGTCTTCATCGCAGATGCTTCGACAGTCCGTGGAAGTTTATATGGTCTGTCTCATCAAAATGACTCCCATGGTCGAAACGGGAATGGGCGAGTCGCGATTATGACGACAGTTTTCACCAGCCATCCACGACAAGAACATGAGGTGATTCACGGCAAAAGCGTGCGGCGTGCCAGCATCCGTGCGTTTTCGCACAGTTCAACTGGAGAAGTTTTGCCGCCTTTACGGCCATTTTGCGTCGATCGTATCGACATTTGTCGTGCCTGCCGATTAATCGTCTCAGGCTAGCACCGCTACAGTCGAAACAACAAGAACGGGTCGTCTGGCTTGTCTTACGGAGAGGTGAAGCAGGCGTCAGGGAGGCGCAGAGGATAAGTCAGGATGATTCTGAAATCGTCGATTTTTAAAGTCTCGATCTTTGTCGTGGGGCTGACGGTGTCAGTGTCACCCGTTTGCCAGGGCGGTGAGCCCTCCCTTGGCACAGGTCCAAAGCCCGGTATTTGTGCTCCCGAAGGCTGTGTGGCAGACCTACCTGAGAATTCCGGCTGCGGTGAAACCGGGTGCGGTGAAGTAGTCGATTGCCTCGGGTGCGACTACAAAGTCCTTGATATCAATCAATTCTTTCAAGGTGTTGCGGGCGACAAGCCACTTTTCCCGTGCCTGAAAGATCAAAACGCTGGCGGCCTGAAGTACAGCGCTGGTGCTGAACTTCGTTACCGCTACATGAACGAACAAAATCGCCTGCGGCCCGGCGGACCAGGGCATTCAGCATATGACCTTTGGCGTTTCACGCCGTATGTGCAGGCCAACTACAACGACTTCATCGGAGGCTATGTGCAGGCGATTGATGCGTCCATGTTCGGTCTGGATACGCCGTATTCACCCACGGTGATTGACATCAATCGGACGGACATTCTGCAGATGTACGCGGAGCTCAATCTGGGTGACGTTGGTGATGGAAAACTGAAGTACCGTTACGGTCGCCAGTTTCTCCAGTACGGTTCTCAGCGCCTGCTGTCGCCTCTGGCCTGGGCCAACACGTTTCGTAACTTCGAAGGTCACAAGTTAATGTACACCAGCAGCGACTGGGACGTCGATGCTTTCTCCATGCAGAGCGTCAATGGAACCTCGGGCAACATCAATCGCCCCTACAGCTTCGACCAGGCGGACCAAAGTCGCTCGATCAGCGGCATCTATTCGACGTTCAAGGGCATCGAAAACAATGCGTACGATTTCTACTACCTGTTCTATGACGAAAGAGAGCCAAAGCCAACCCTGATGGATGGCAGTCGTCATACCATCGGTTCACGCATCGCCGGTAAGAAACCGATCAAGGAAGGTAAGACACTGGTGGGCACCTGGAACTGGGATGCCGAGGGCGCATTTCAGTTCGGAGACGACAATTTCGTCACTCCCGAGAACCGCGATGTTCTGGCTGGAATGGTCGCTGCCCTGGGGGGATACACGTTTGAAGACGTCCCATGGAAACCTTCGCTCGGTGGTATCTTCTATTGGGGCTCCGGCAATAACGATCCAACGACGGGCACGATCAACACGTTTAATGTGATGTATCCACTGAACCATGCATATTGGGGTCAGATTGACAATCTGGCTGGCCAGAATCTGCTCGACTATGGAGTTCAAGCGGGCCTGAAGCCTCACGAAAAATTCACTCTCGTGAGCCAGTGGCATTACTTTGAGCAGGCCCAGGCGTCCACAGTTCTCTTCAATGTTACCGGATCCGCATTGCCGACCAGCGGGAGC
>JAYSPO010000318.1:0-1596 GCA_043722015.1 Candidatus Kuenenia sp.
CCCCGTATCCTTTCGGACACGGGGCGGCCTGAAGATTATCAGGGACCGGGAGCGTTCTGCTATAACGCTTGTTGCTTTCTGGCTCGACGGATACGAATCTCTTTCACCTTCGTTCGTACGAACAGGCAGATGAACGACGCAATCGTCTTGTGCCATTCCTTACCAAGCGATTCGTCACCGACTGTGAGCGGTGCGAACCCATGTTTGCTGTGCATCCATGAATACAGATTCTCAGCATGTTGATCCGCCTCATCCCATTGTCGATTCTTCAATGCGTCCAGCATTTCGTTCCATGTTGCTTGAGGATCCATCACAGTTCCTCCTCAAGTGCGGCCATCATTTCGGGCCAGTACGTAATGCCTCCGTCATTGAAGGCATCTGTTTCGACCGTGTAGCCGTCGTCGCATTGCGTGCATTCGACATCCAGCGTGGCATCGTCAGCACCGGTAATTTTCAGTTGTCGGCCGCAGGTGCGGCACCGTCCGTCAACCAACTCAACGAGCATCGAACAAACTCCCTGTGGTCCAATGAGCAATTCGCTCAGGCGAAGCTCTACCGGAATTCGGCAGTGCCCAGGGAGATTGCCACGATCCGGAGCGGCAGAGCAAACGGCTTCAGAACAAGTGCTGTTGCGTTCCAGACAGTGCTGCTGTGTCATCGCGCTTAGGAAGTCCCGCCTCGTCCGGCACGGTCGGCGTGGAGCAGGACGGCGGTCGAGTGGTGGCGGCCGGCACAGTGGCGGGACAGTCTTCGAGTCGCATCTCCTGCGCAGTAGTGCCGCTAAGATTTACTGAGTCATTTGACTCGCTGGTCCGGATCGGTGAGGACGGGATCAGGTTCGCTGAAATCAAACAACCCGCCACGGAGAAGTCGCAGCATCTCGCGGCGTGGAACTTGCTGGACGGCCTCACTAGTCTGGTTGGAAAAAAACTGTCGGGCGGTCAGCAGGACTTTCTGAATACACTCCGGGCGAGTCGGGAACGTCGTCCAGGGATTTCCGACACCCTCACTGTTTCCGCATTGATATCCATACCGCCAGTGTACTGCCCAGTTTCCGACGGGCAGTTGTGCGATCGAATACTCGACACGCGCTCTGTCATCGGCTGTGACAATCGTCCGCCGCCCTTCGCTGTGCTCGACGGCAGGATCCCGGACCTCACGACACCATTGTTCATATTGAGCGAGTCGGGTTTCACGCGAATCGTCATCGTTGGAATCAAGGGCCTCCGTCTCATCTTCCGGCGGTTCGTTCGCGACAGTACTCAGTTCAGCTTCAACAGGATTCTCCGACTCCGACAGCACGACAGCGGGAATATCAGGAATGGCAGACTGCTGTACTGCCGCATTGTGCTCCCCTACCGGTATTAAGACATGCTGCGCCTCGTCACTGTTGTCGCACAGAGTTTCCCCGCCCGACTCCTGCTTCGTCCTGTGAATCGCGATGAGCAGCGCATCCCGCACTTCATCGAGAGCTGTCAAAACCGGTTCCAAATGTTCCTGTGCCAGTGTTTCAATCGTCGTTCGCAGTTCCTCCACAATGCGTTCGATGTCCGGTGAGCCCATCGCCGACAACTGACCAGGTGGATGAATCATCGT
>JAYSPO010000319.1:0-1035 GCA_043722015.1 Candidatus Kuenenia sp.
TATCGCTTGTGCAATCGTTCCTGCGGATCAACGGGCACGGTCTGAGTTTTCTCACGACCGGGACCGATCTTTGGTTTCTGCTTGCCGGAGGCGATGTCCTCGTTGTCGAGCCGCGCGTTGACCAGCTCGAATTTGATCCGCCGTCGCCAGCGGTCGTTCAGTTCGTCTTGAGTCTTCGCGGGAGCGATCTTGTCGGCGTCAATCTCGATGGACTCATCGATGGTGAAGTCGTGAGGCGTGTCGATCAGTTTGTGAACGATCTCCATTTGCCTCTCGATCCGTTGCAGGTACATGTCCCACACGTCGTAGGCGAATTGTGTGTTGCCCGCCTTCACCAGATCGTCCAGCGTCGTTTTGAACTTGTTCAGTTCGTCGATGTCTGGCTGCGTGAAGTACAGCTTCTGCGGATCGAGCGACTTGATGAAACGATCCAGTAATTTTCCAGAAATCTGATCGTCGATCGGATGCTGGCTGATGTGAAACTTCTGCACCATGCCACAGACGAGCTTCGTCGTGGTCTCGTCATTCGGATGATTCGCCGCCAAGCGATCGGCGAAGCCCGTGACCGCAGCCAGCAGGAGCAATCCAGCACACAAAGTCCACGCGGTCCGAGAAGGGGTCGTCAGCTTCATGAGAGGCTTTCAATGAGCAAGAGCGACGGAAAAAATTGAGCAAAAAGGCTCAGTCTGCAACGCCGAGGCGATGGTAGTTCAAGCCCCGAAACGGGACAAGAGGGCTGCTTTCGAGGGGGAGTGACGAGTGCAAAGTGACGAGTGCAAAGTGCAAAATGTCTGACCTTACGGGTGTTGTTGCCATTTTGCACTTTGCACTCTTCACTCTGCACTTTGCAATGCGTTCGTCCGACTGTTCCCAATTCTGCAAGGCAATTGACTTGTCTGCCACTGAGTCTGATTTGTCGCCGACTCTCTCCGCGAACAGTGCTCCTTCGTCGGACCACTTCCAGCGGGAAGTAACGGCCGGTGAACGATTCGAGTTCGGCAAAAACTGGCGACGATTCCTGAGCGTGCTCAACGA
>JAYSPO010000320.1:0-15827 GCA_043722015.1 Candidatus Kuenenia sp.
TCAGTTTGTACGAGCCTTCGCCAGCACCTCGGATGCTGATTTCCATGTGCGGCTCGGACCGATAGAACTCGTCGCGATCGAGTTTGCCTTCGGTTCGCAGTTCGTGAATCGTCTGAATCTCCGGGCCAAGAGCATCAAAGTTCAGGCGTTCCGTGCGACCAGCGACTTCCTGCACGGCACATGCGTAGTGCTGACACAACAATCGCTGATTCGTGAGATTCAGCACCAGTGGTTCATGATCCTTCGAGAACAATTCCTGTGGATGTTTCGCGTAATACGTATCGATCGGTGAATCGGCGGGAATGAAAATCGCTGCTCCTTCCCGGCCTCCGCGTGCCGACCGGCCAACTCGCTGCCACAGGCTCATCATGCTGTGCGGCAGTCCGACACAGACGACGACGTCAATCTCGCCAATGTCGATGCCCAGTTCGAGCGCACTTGTCGAGAACACCACACGCACCGAACGATCGCGGAGTCCCGCTTCAATGCCTTCCCGCTCCTTTGTGCTGAGTCCGGAGCGGTAGACTCGAACATGGGACATTTCCTCGTCCTTGCGTGGAATACGGGACAGCATGCGTTCCGCAGCGACTCGGCTGGGGCAGAACGCCAGCACGGTCAGGCCTTGTTCAGCCAGCTTCAATGCCAGTTTCCTTCCGAAGTCGTAGAAGTGTTCCGGTCCATTGACCATCCATATCTTCCGATCGCCCTGCTGACTGCCATCATGAGTCGCATCAATACACTCAAACGGCAGGCCTGTCAGCTTCTGCATATGAGCCTGCGGCTCGCTGACCGTCGCCGATGTGGCGATGAACGTTGGATTGGAACCATAGTGTTGGCAGATCTGGCGCAGGCGATGCAGGATCAGTGCGACGTTGGTTCCGAAGATGCCACGGTATTCGTGACACTCATCGATTGCGACCAGTTTCAGATTTCGGAAGAACCGCGCCCAGTGATTCTCATGATGCTGCAGGACCGAGAAGTGCAGCATGTCTGGATTCGTGAGCATCAGTTGCACCTGCTCACGAATCTGCGGCCGAGCCGAAAAATCGACCGAGCCATCGTAACGCGAAACCAGCAGCGGATGAGCCGCGTGCACTCGACTGATGCATGGAATCGCACTGGCCATTTCACGTAGTTTGATCTGTTGATCGTTTGCGAGAGCCTTCTGCGGAAACAGAAACAGAGCGGTCGAATCAGGCTCTTCGCACAGCATATGCAATGCCGGCAATGAATAGATCAATGACTTGCCGCTGGACGTCCGGGTCGCGAGGATCGTATTCTTTCCCGCCAGCACGTTTTCAATGGCATCGTGCTGATGCGAGTACAGACCATTTGGAAACCGCTGCCCGAGGTACTCCACAATGTTGGGGCACAACGAAGAGTCCTGCAGCGAGCAAAATCGCCCGTCACGTCCGACGTGAGTTTCCGGATCGTGGATGATTTTCAGATCTTCAGTGGCTGACAGAACGGCGGCGGTTGCTGAGATCACACTTCGCTGAGACATGGCACTGACCTTTCAGAAGAAACCGGACTTTGGTTGGTTCTGAAAGATTACTAAGCAGGTGGCGTGCCAAGTTTTAGCATTTTGCTGTAAGGTATTGCGGCAACGTCGTTTACCGCTGAATCACAGAAATAATGCTGGCGAAGGAATTCCAAAATAAGAAAGAGATGTTTTCGGTAGAAAGAATTGTTCCTGACTCGGCGGATTTCTGTGCGAAGAAAAAGCTGAAGTCGAGTTTCTGGAACAGGCACGTTGAACCCGGACGCCGCTGCGAATGTTCAGTTCGCCTGCGCCTGCGGCTCGCCGTTAAACGAACTGAAGTGCCCGGACGCGGGGAGAGTAAGAAATATTTCATTCCTCACCAAGAATCTCCAGCGTCTCCTGGCGATACTTCATCGCTGCTCCACTCTCATAGCCAAGCAGTCGAGCGGCAGCAGCGCGGGACGGACATTCCTTCAGGGCTCTCTTGATAAAGTGTTTCTCGACGTCTTCAAGAAGTTGCTTGATTGAAAAATCCTCAGTCAGTGGTCGATCAAGTACCGGACACTTCACGCTCCCGGCTGAAGAACTGAAGAGTGCTGACTGCATGTCGTGTTTCTCGATTGTTCCGCCGTCGCTCCAGATGACAGCCCGTGTCAACGTGTTGAACAGCTCTCGAATATTGCCAGTCCACGGCTGCTGATTCAAGACAGTGCGTGCTCCAGCAGATAACTTCGGCAGTTCTGTGTCGGCTCCTTTCACCAGCGTCGATTTCAATTGATTCAGGCGAAACTCGATCAGCAGTGGAAGGTCCCCTGGTCGTTGTCGCAGCGGCGGCAGGGTCAGAATTCCAACCGCCAGCCGATGATACAGGTCTTCGCGAAAACGCTGCTCTGCGATTGCCTTTTCAAGATCACGATGCGTGGCCGAGATCACTCGAATATCGACTTTTCTGACGTCTTTACTTCCGATCGGACGAACTTCATTCGTTTGGAGTGCTCGCAGAAGTTTTACCTGAGCATCCAGCGGCAGTTCACCAAGTTCATCCAGAAACAGCGTTCCCAGATGAGCCTGCTCTATGAGTCCAGTTCGCGGAGAATCGGCTCCCGTGAATGCCCCTTTCGCATGGCCAAACAATTCAGCTTCAACAAGTTCCTTCGGAATCGCTCCGCAGTTTACGGCAACGAATGGACCGTTCGCTCGAGGGCTGGCGCAATGAATCGCTTCGGCGAACAATTCCTTCCCGGTTCCTGTTTCGCCAAAAATCATTACCGGCACATCAAACTGCGCTACGCGCTGAGCACGGAAAATCACTTGACTCATCGCCTCACAGCGGTGGACGATCTTGTCGAACGCTGGCGGAGTTCGCTCTTCAAAGGCCGCCCAAACGAGATTCCCTTTCACCGCCGCTCGCTTTCGCGGCAGATAGTCAGCAGCAATCTCGAAAGGAAATTCCGGAGTATAAACCCCGGTTTCCTTTGATGACGCAATCAGCTCTGCAGGATACTTCGTCGTCGCCAGCACCAGCCACATTGCGGTCATGGCCGACGTGCCTGGGCTGAGGTGAAAGACAAGTTGTCTGGGTCCGCTCGAAAGCACTTTGCCCACGACTTCACCCGCCGCTTCAAATACTTCACCGAAATGCATTGGGCTTGAGAGCTTCACCGGATGAATGGTGATCGTTGCATCCGTCAGCGTTCCGAGCCATTCCGCATAGGCTGCGCTGTCCTTCTTCGGTGAATTGGAGATCAGCTCTACGGCAACGTAATCATGTTGCTTGACCGCCTGCCCGATCGGCCCAAAGCCTTCTTCATCCCCACACGAACATTTCAGATCCGTGAGGCCGATCCAGCAGACAAGTGTTTTTGGCATTTCTTCGCTCCCTTTGCAACCATGTATCCTGGGCATTCTTGCCCGAGTTAAGCTTGATTCCAAACGCATTCAACAAGGATTGACCACTCGGGCAAGAATGCCCAAGGTACGGGAACTCACCAAAACAACGGAAGCACCGGATTTCCGCCGTACAATCCGTGTGGGCGACCGGTCAGATCGTTGAGCGTGGTTGCGGAAGGAACGCCGAGTGCATGCAGCATCGTGGCGACGAGGTCGCGGGGGGACATGGGGTTATCGGAGGGGAACTTTGCGATTTCGTCACTGGCTCCGTAGATCGCACCTCCCTTGATTCCGCCGCCAGCGATGAGTCCGCTGTAACAGAAGGGGTGATGTTCACGGCCTGCATTGTTCGCTGTAATCTGTGGGCGACGACCGAATTCGCCGACCCAGACAACAAGTGTGTCGTCGAGCATTCCTCGATCGCGGAGATCCGTCAGCACGGCCGCCAGAGCCTGATCGGCCGGAGGAATCAAATCATGCTTCAGCCGATTGAAGTTGTTTCCATGCGTGTCCCAGAAATTTTTGCCATCGTTGTGCCAGTTGACCGACACGAATGGAACGCCGTGTTCCAGCAGGCGTCTGGCCATCAACACACACTGTCCGTGGATGTTGCGACCGTAGCGGTCCCGCGTGGCAGGATCTTCTGCGCTGAGATCAAAAGCATTCCGGACCTGACTGGAACTCAGCAGCCGAAACGCCTGCTCCTGTTGTGACGTCATGCCCAGAGTTGAAAGATCCGTCAGAGACCGTTGCTGTCGATCGATCGCTGCCAGCAACGCGCGACGATGATCAAGTCGCTGCGTGTCCAGGCCATCCAGCAACTGTAACGCTGGCACGGACCAGTTCGGGAGACTCGGATCACCTGTGACGAGCATTGGATCGGCAGACGGTCCCAGCCATCCTGCTGACTGTCCCGGAGACTCACCTCCCGGTGCTGCCGGATGAAATGTCTTCCACGGCATCGTGACGCTCGAAGGCAATCCGACCGGTACGTTGCGAAACTTCGACAACAGTGCGCCGAGCTGCGGTGAATCGTGGCGGCTGGGCGGTTCTGCATCGCTTTTATTGACCGGTGGAAGCTGCCCGGTCATCGCTGTGTGCGCACTGCTCAAGTGCGCCGGATCGTCATGATTCAAGGAACGGATCACAGTCACCAGATCTGTCAGCGGAGCAAGGTTTCGAAAATGCTCACAAATCTGCAGGCCGGGCGTCGCGGTCTGGATCGCAGAGAACTCACCCCTGACTTCGCTCGGTGCATTGGGTTTTGGGTCCAGAGTGTCAAGCTGACTTGGCCCACCCCACATGAACAACAGCAGGCAACGTTTTGCTTTTCCAAACCCCGGCATCTGACTTGTGACGGGCGCGGAATTTCCGGCCAGTGTCTGCGAAAAAGACAGACCAGAAAATAAGCCTGCGGCACCCGCCGACAGCACTGCCCGCCGATTCACGGCCGCATGGCGGCCCCACAGCCGTTCGGCGGCGCGTAGTCGCGCAGGAGCGGAAGAACAAGTGCCGGAAGATGCAGGTGGGAAAATCATGGGCGGGGTTACGATGTCAACCGGTAGGATTTCGGCGGGATGTTTTTGAATCGGCGATATCATGATCTCGGGGAGAGATCCTCTTCGATTTCGATTCAAAACAGGCGGGAGGCTACAAGGGTATCTCAGGTCGACCAATCTTGTCCAGTTTACGGATCAGAATCCCGTGGCAGGGCCATGTGCATTGATCGCGTCGGCGCTGATTCCGGCAGACGACCATAATGTTAACTTTGAGTTAAGATTGCGTTCGCTCCAAGGGAGCAAGAAACGGAGTGACTAAACTGTGGGGCAACAGCAGAACAGTTTTCGCAGGTGAAGAATCGATTCATATACCTGCTTTTGAGTTCTTGCTTGATGGGAGGCATTATGTCGGTTCGTTGGTACTATCAATTATTGTTCGAAGAGTTTGGCCCGGTTCCTGTCGAACAGATTCTGAAGATGCGGGATGAGGGCACGCTTCAGGATGGCGACCTTGTACGCAGCGAGGCTGGTGGAGACTGGATCTCGATTGCCACGATGAAGTGCTTGTGCCAGGCTCCCAATCCGGCAGAGTCACCGGCAGCCGATGTGATCTCCGATTTGTCGGAACTTAATTTTGTATTCGAAAGTACCCGCCCGACAGCCCCGCGCGAAGTCACTGCGGATCATTCTGCACAGCCACAACACATGGTGGCCTCGGTCGCCGGGAATCAATCCTCGCAATCGCCCGGACTTGTCCCCGGTGTTTCTACGGCACCATCATCGTCGCAGTGGTACTGCAAAGCTCTCGGCAAGACGATGGGGCCAATGTCGCTCCAGGAATTGCGGGGCCTCGCAGAGTCCGGAGCATTCTCGGCAGATGCGTTGGTTTGTTGTGGTGAATCAGGCGCGTGGCAGGTTGCGGGGTCTTCGCCTCACATTTCCAATGCGCTAGCCCGAGGTAGAGCACAGTCACTTGATTCCTCGACGACATCGGGGACAAACCAACGCACCGGTAATACGCATGCGGAAGAACCGACCAGCAGCGAAATGCCGATCCGGCATCAGGAAAAACCGGTTGTAGCGACGGCAAAACGAAAACGCCGATCGCCTTCAAACGACGACAGCAAAGCCGTTCGTTCGAAAAACATTTCCAGCAGCGGCACCGGTAGACGCGATGGTGGCATAGCGGATGAGGTTTTCGACGAAGTATTCCAAAAGCAGGATATCCCAGCGCGGCAATCAATGGCAGCAACGGCTTCAATGGCAGCCGCGATGACCTCAACGGAACAATTCAGCAGGCAGGAAACTCCGCCGTCGATCACTTCAGGACCGTCATCGTCCGCGATGGTTTCTCCTTCGATGTCCTACTCACATGGCTCGAACTCGGTACCTGCGTCATTGTCTGCCGCACAGTTCGCTGCCGCTGCTGCCAAAGCATCGAAACCCACTCCGCGTTCCAAAAAGAGTGTCTCAATTTCTGAGCCCATGGAGCCAAAAAAGATCGCCACGATTGCTGCCACAGTGCTGGCCGTTGTCGCAGTCCTTGGGATCTGGAAATTCGGATTGCCATTCGGTGGAGGTGCCGCTGAAACGCCTCTCGATCCGAAGGCAACGGTGGCGGTCCTGAAAATGATTCTGAAGAACTTTGACGATCTTTCCAGGACCACTGATCAATCCGCATTCGAAGAGTGTATGGCCAACGTAAAACCACAAATGGCTGCGATTCTGGCGAAAACTCAAGATCCCAAAAACAATACTCCCGAGGCGGCTGCATGCCAGGCAGCGACGAAAGCGTTGATGAAAATCGCGGATTCATTGCCAGATCAGCAGGAAGATATTGAACAAGGCGTAACCGAATTTCAAAAGCAGATTGCCTTGGTGCAGTAAATCGACAATGGATAGCGTAACGTCCTTTTTCGAAAGCAGTGATTTACAGAATGTTCCTGAATTCAGTAGCAAGGCTGCGGACTTAAGATTCATTGATTTTTAAGAAAACAACGCAATCTGAACAGGAATTTCACATCAACTTCGCGACTTATTCACAGAATCTTAACAATCCGCGCGAACACTTACTCCAACTCGCCATTCAATGGTTATCGACTTCAGAATTTCAGATGCACTGCACGTCGCAGGCAATTCGATTAATTAGAATGGAAAAAGGAACGCTGTTTTATGAAAGAAATAACTCTCGCATCATCAATGAATCGAAAGTCACGCGGCTTTACATTGATTGAACTCCTGGTCGTGATCGCGATCATTGCGATTCTGATCGCATTGCTGCTGCCAGCGGTTCAGCAGGCTCGCGAAGCCGCTCGCCGAACTCAGTGTAAGAACAACCTCAAGCAGATCGGATTGGGAATTCACAACTACGAATCCACGTACTCACGTTTCCCAACTGCTGGCGAGTACACCGATGAGACTGCCAGGGATCGGCGCTTCTTCCCAGTATCACTTTACGTTGCCATCCTGCCATTCGTTGAACAGGCAAACATCTACAATCAGTGGAATATGAATGTTCACTACACCAATCCGGCAAACGCTAACCTCGCGAAGTCGAAGGTTCCTGGCTACGTATGCCCATCCAATGCAATTACACAAATCGATGCACAAGGCTACGGCACTGCCGATTACATGCCAATTGCTTACACTGACATCGACCCTGTAACAGGTTTTCGAAATCCATTGGTTGCTGGAGTGAGTCTCGGCGCCGACCGCAACGGTGCATTGGGACAATGCCGCAAAATGGCCGACTCAACTGACGGTACATCAAACACAGCGCTTGTCATCGAAGACGCTGGTCGCAGCACTGGGCAAGCTGGCAGGGCCGATATCACTTCTGTCAGGTACGTTGGTGGTGCCCGTGGCGCCGACATCACCCAGTTGTATGCAGTAGCAGATGTCGCTCCTGGCGCTACTGGGGGCAACTTCAGTGCGCCGAATCGCTGGGCGGATCAAGACGGAGGCAGTGGTGTATCTGGTGCCCCTAACTTTCCAACATACGCAGAATCAAGAATTATTAATAATAGCTCGGTTCCAAAGGGTGGTCCACCAGCTTGCCCGTGGAACGTAAACAATTGTGGTCCAAACGACGAGCCATTCAGCCAGCACACTGGTGGATGTCAGGTTGTTCTGGGTGACGGCAGCGTGCGATTTCTGTCAGAAAACCTGGACCGTCACATCATTCGTAAGCTTTGCAATCCACAGGACGGCGAAGTTCTTGGCGAATTCTGAGTTTCAGCAGTTCATCCTGAACACATGATGCTCTCTAAAGCGTCGCAGATTCATTTCTGCGACGCTTTTTTGTTGCCTTATAATAATCAGTGCCTTGTTGAATAGCGATTTCTTAACCGACTTCGGCGAAGTCGGACGACGCATCAGTTATTCGGTTCCACCGGAACAAACGTCGTGCGATTGCGTTCGAAGGCGTTCTCAGCGGCTTCACGGGCGCGGCGCTGGAATTCCAGCTGGCTGCGGTAGGGCCGCGTTGGCGAACCGACGGGCGGAAGATACGAGCCATCCGACGTGAGTGTGCGGGCCTTCATGTTGTCCCGCAGACATGTCTTGAGGATATTGATTGCCCGGCGTTTGCAGCTGTCGTCCAGAATCGGCACGAGCAGCTCGATGCGTCGATCAAGATTGCGTGGCATCCAGTCAGCGCTCGAAATAAAGATGCGTTCATCACCGCCGTGGAGAAAATACAGCATTCTCGAATGTTCCAGAAATCGATCGATCACACTGGTCACAGTGATATTGTCACTCAGGCCCGGCACGCCGGGTTTCAGACAGCAGACGCCGCGGACGCTCAGTTCGATCTTAACCCCTGCTTTAGAAGCTTCATACAGGGCAGCAATCATCCCCGGATCAGCCAATGAATTCAGCTTACCCATGATTTGTCCGCGGTCACCGTTTTTCGCACGTTCCGTCTCAACCTGAATCATTTCCACCAGCTTTTCACGCATTCCGATCGGAGCGGATTCGATCTGCGAAAACTGCTGAATCTGCGACGATCCGGTGACCGCGTTGAACCAGCTGATGGCGTCGTTTCCCAGGTCACGATTGCAGGTGAGCAGACTGATATCTGTATAAAAGCGAGATGTAATCTCGTTGTAGTTTCCCGTCCCGAAATGACAGTAGCGTTGGAAACCCTGTGGTTCCCGGCGAACGACAATACAGGCCTTGGCGTGCGTCTTCAGTCCGCGTACTCCGTAAATGACCTGCACACCGCTGTGTTCCAGTTGCCGCGCCCATTCGATATTGCGCGCTTCATCAAAGCGGGCCTTGAGTTCCACAATGACAGTGACGTTTTTCCCGTTTTCTGCCGCGCGGACGAGCGACTTCACGATCGGGCTGTTGCGACTGGTGCGGTACAGCGTCTGCTTGATGGCCACCACGTCCCGGTCATCGGCTGCTTCCGACAGTAATCGGAGCACCGAATCAAATGACTCATAGGGATGATGCAACAGTACGTCCTGTGACTTCATGGTATCGAAAATCGATTCAGACGGGTCAAGCTTTGGCGACACACACGGTGTCCAGTTCGGATACAGATGCTGGTCAAAACCGCTCACATGCGACAACTGCATCAGTTCGCTCAGACCCACCGGCCCGGGCACCAGAAACACATCGCGTTCGCCAACTCGCAACAGTGTCTTAAGAAACTCCAGAATGGGTCTGGTGACATTGTCCGTAATTTCAAGCCGCGTGCAGAAACTGTCTTTACGATCATCCAGCACATCTTCCATTTCCGCCAACAGGTCAGCCCCGTCCTCATCACTGACCGTCAGGTCGGCATTGCGAGTCACGCGAAACGGCACGGTCGCCAGGATTTCTTCCCCGGGAAAGAACCGGTGAGCCATCAGGGAAATGGCATCTTCTGTCAGAATGAACTCATAACCACCGATACTGGGCAGCGTGATGTAACGCAGATCATACCGTCCAAAAGGAATCACGGCAAAACGCCATGATTCAGTTTCAGACCTGCCTTTCAACTGCACGACAACGTTCACCGTACGCCCGAACAGGAGTGGAAATCTCGATGGATCATGCACAGCGATGGGCGTCAGTACGGCCTGGATCTGTTCCTGAAACACCGTATCGACAAATTCGATCTGCCGATCATTCAGTTCGTTGATTCGCCGACGACGAATACCGGCTTCCGCAAGTTGTGGCTCAAGCTGCTCCAGATAAATGCGGTACTGATCGGCAACCATCTGCTGCGTACGGATGTTGATCGCATTAATCTGCTCCAGGGGAGACATGCCAGACGGGTCATTGCCCGTTTCTCCCGCACGGATCGCCGTCAGCAGACTGCCAACGCGGACCATGAAGAATTCGTCCAGGTTGGACGCCGTGATCGCCAGAAATCTCAATTGTTCCAGCAATGGAACCGACGGATCGCATGCTTCATCCAGCACACGCTGATTGAATTCCAGCCAGCTTAACTCACGATTGGTCAGTAGGTTCTGAGTGTCAGACATAATTCATTTCCACGACGATCACGCAATTTAACGCGGCGATTCACGGAGCAGCACGCCCAGCCCGAAGGTATCTTCCAGGAGCAGGGCTTTCAGACGCAGTTCCATACGTTCCAGCGACAGGTCGCCGGCAGAATTCCTCACGGTGATCACCAGACGATGACGTTCGATCGTGCATTCAATGTCGCGCACGCGCTGGCTTCCCGTATGATCCAGCGCAACGGCAACACGCAGAATTCCCGCCAGTCGTGAAACCACGACACGATTGTCGCGATCCAGTCGGGCAAACAATTCATGCGTCGGTTTCGGTGCTGCACGGCGGTGATACCGGGCGATCATGGCCACCAGTTGTTGATCCTGTTCATTCAGTCCGAACAGCTCACTGTGCGAGATCAGATAGTGCGAATGCTTGTGGTAGCCCGACATTCCCACAAACATGCCAATTTCATGCAATAATGATGCGACATACAGCAGCGTCTCGCACCGTGCATCCATGCGGTGTTCAGACTGCAGTGAACGAAAAAGCGTCCGAGCCAGCTCGGCAACATGTCGCGCGTGCTGTAAATCGACCTGATACTTTCGAGCCAGTTCGGTGGCAGAGTTTACGATCTGATCACAGAAGTCGGTGGACCAGTCGTGCGATCGCAGCATGCCCTGCAGCAGCGCGTCGCGCAGATTGAGCCCCGTGATGAGGAGATGAGAACAACCGAGCAGCTGTGCCAGTCGCAGGTTCGCCAACAGCGCTGGCACCAGTGTCTCGGCCTGAGACAGTTCCAGGTGATACTTTCGCATAATGCGATCGACGGTCAGCGACAGCAGTCTGGTCGTGAGTTTGTCAAGATCTGTCACCGCGATGCGACTCAGGCCCGATGCCGGAAGTTCAACACCCAGCTCCTTTGCGGCAAATCGCATATCTCCGCCAAGGCCGACGTACTCCACCGGGCTGCCTTTCGGAATAACATCCAGCAGCGGCTCGAGCGTCCGGTCAATCTGACCGATCATGATGCTCCCCATCCGACTGCGCGTGGTCTGCGAATGCAGAATCATCTGCTGCAGCCGCAGCGAGCCCAGGCGATATGGCTGCGAATGAATAATGTCCTTGCCCTTCAGGACGAGCACTTCCGTATTGCCACCGCCAACTTCCGCCACGACGGTCAGCCCATCCGCCAGCGTGGCGTCATTTTGCAGCAGGGGACGAACGCCAAGGTACGTCACGCGCGCGATTTCCGCGTCGTCAATCATTTCAACCGAAAGTCCGGTCGCCGTGTAAATGCGGTCCAGCACTTCGATCCGATTTGTGGCTTCGCGCACAGCGCTGGTGGCCACGATGCGGATGTGTTTCGGATCGCTGCACTGATACTCCTTCAGCTTGCGGCGATAACTCTTCAGAATCCTGATCGTCTCCTGCAGCGTCTTGCGCTGGATCTCGCCCTGCGTAAACGTGTCTTTCCCCAGACTCAAACCGCGGACAAGCTGCTCCAGCACCCGGACACGGGAAGTGCCGTCGCTTTCACCCACTGCCATGCGAATGGCGGATGTCCCGAGTTCAATCACGGCCAGTGGAAACGCATTTGCGCCTCGCACCAGCTCAGGCGCTGCCTCTGGAGCCGCATCCTTGCGAACCGGCAGGTCATTTTGAGTTGTCTCGTTCCCCGTTGTCATTGCCGGTGTCAGACTTTCTTCGCGTCTTTCGATCCCATTTCCTGCCGAACCCATGCCGCTGCGCCAGTTGCACTGGCAAGGTCGCCAAGTTCGCTGACTTTGAGCTTCGCACAATCTGCGAGAGAGGGTAAGACGTTTCGATGCACGCCTTCTTTTACTGATTCCAGATACAGTTTGGGCATGGCTTCCACCAGTCCGCCGCCCAAAATCACAACATCCGGTGCCAGAATATTAATCAGGCTGCCAATTCCTCGCCCAACCTCTTCCGCCGCTCGACGCACAATTTCCTCAATTGCTTTGTCACCCATTTCGATCGACTTCGCCAGGGACGAACTCCGAATCTTGGCAATATCCGTGCCAGTCAATCCCTTCAAGTGCGGTGCCTGGCCGCGGTACACGGCTTTTGCGGCTTCAGCAGCAATCGCAAGCCGACTGGCAATTCCTTCCAGTGTCCCCACCGGTCCAACGCCAGCGGCAGCTCCGGCAGTTGCCATTTGCAAATACCCCACTTCCATGCATGACGATCGTGAACCTCGGAAGATCCGGCCTTCGTACACACAGCCGCCTCCAATGCCGGTGCCCGGAAACACACCCAACACGCAGCGAGCCCCCTGCCCTGCTCCGCTTGTGTACTCACCAAACACACCCGCATCCACGTCATTGCTGATCAAGGCCGGACATTTAAATCGCTTTGAAAGGAAATCCTGCAGGTCCACATTCTTCCAGCCCAGATTCGGAGCTTCCAGAATGATACCTTTCTGCAGATCCAGCGGCCCCGGAACACCCGCACCGATCCCCGCGATTTCTTCCTCCACCACTCCAGCCTCTGTCAGCGCCTGCGATATGGTCTCCGCCAATCGCTCCAGGCCGACCTGCTCGCCCGCGTTTCCCCGCGTCTTGCGGCGTTTCTTTGCCAGCACCTGCAACTTGTCGTCAAATACGACGGCCATCATTTTGGTGCCGCCGAGGTCAAAGCCAATCCAGATTCGGCGTTTTGGTGTATCGGTACTCATGATCAGTCCAAGGCCTCGTTTTTGCAGTCGCCCGAATCTTTTTCGCCGCGATTTCTGTTACTCTTCCGGGCGGAAGCATAGCAGTTGAGTTTACACGACTCCATCTGCCCCGCCCGAATCCACTGGAACCAGGATTTTCTACGGAACAGAAATTATGGACCGTGACGCACTCAAGTCCCTGCAGGCACCACTCAAACAGCTTTATCAGGCCAATCCTGCAGCCGCAATCGCTGAGCTGCATGCCACGGGGATCGTGGATTTCGCGGCTCTCAACTGCCGTGTGCCGATTCCGGCCAACAATGCCACTGAGATCATCGCGGGCTTGCATCCCATGGCTGGAGGCGACGGATCGGCAGCCTGCTCCGGCGACATGCTTCTGCAGGCGCTTGTCACCTGTGCCGGAACAACCATGGCCGTGGTCGCCACGGCCATGGGTCTGGAGATCCGAGAGGCCCACATCGAAGCCATCGGAATTATGGACTTCCGAGGCACGCTGGGAGTCGATCGAACAGTGCCGGTGGGATTCACCAGTATCGCACTGCGTTTTCATATCACCTCTGATGTGCCCGCTGAACAGCTCGACAAACTGATCCAGCTCACGGAACGCTACTGCGTCGTTCTGCAGACACTGCTACACGCGGTGCCAGTGAGTGCGATTCGAGTGACATAAACCTTGCGTGGTTGAGGATGGCACATTTGTTTAACCACGTGGGCAACGCCCCGCGCTTCGCATTTCGCATTTCGCATTTCGCATCTCAAATCTCAAATCTCAAATAGAACAATCGCGGCCCGCTGGGCACGCGGTTAAACTTATGTGTCATTTCCGGCCGCGTGAAGTACATCAACTTCTCCGGATGCTGATCCGCTCGGGGTGCGCCGGGTCTGGGCCGATGATTTCGATCTGGCGATGGATCTCCGGTTGGTTGTCCCACAGCCCTTTGAACGCCGCATCGTGCAGGTAATCGGGAAGACGGCAGGTGCGACTGCCCTGCCCTTTCATGAAAATGTCAAGGTGCCTGTCACCTTGAGAAAGTCACCTTGAGAAAGTCATAGAGTCATAGTGGCATGGGATGCAGGACGTGAAAGATCAAGGCTCATCTCGGCGGAGCGAGATGGCTACTTTGGGAAACGGCGACACTTCGTAGATTAATAATCCCCCAACGCCAGGCAGGAAGAGTTTGCGGTCAATATCCGCCCATTCATACTGAAGCGTCCTTGTTCGGCTAAACAGGCAACCTCTCTCCAAAGACAATTCTGTGGCCGTCCGGAGTCACGATCGCAAACTCGCGCATACCCCACGGCTTGTCCGCAAGCTCGTGCCAGATTTCGACTCGTTTCTTCACGACCTCGTTGTACAAATTCGCGGCATCTTGAACATGCAGGTACGCAAACCAGGAGTGGTCCGGAGCATCGGACATTGGTTTGATCCCGGGGCAATCTCCCAGACGCAGTTTGCAGGCCCCGCGACTCAGGAATGACCAGCCATCGACGCTCAGATCTTCGGCGAAGCCAAGCTTCTCCATGTAGAACTTCTTCGACAATTCCAAATCGTTAACTGCCAGCACAAATGTGGCCGTGAGAATTTCTGACACGAGGCAGGACTCTTTCGCTGTTGGATTACGAATTGCGAACTTTGCGTCCGTATGGATGCAGACACAGAGATCGTACGATGAATTTTGCCGCCTTCACATTTGACCTACCTAATGTCAAGGTGCCTGTCACCTTGAAGTCTGTCACCTTGAAGTCTGTCTCTTGAAGTCTGTCTCTTGAAGTCGGTCACCTTGAAGTCGGTCATCCATGGCGTCTAAGATCATGTTCCGTAAGTGCAAACTGAACGCTCGTACCTTGACCCACCTGCAACCGCGGCTGGGCCAACACGAGTAAAGCCATTTTTCTCCAGCACACGCACTGAGGATGGATTGGCCCATTCAGTCTCGGCAGACACAACAACGCATTCTGCATGCGCAAACGCCCAACTGACCAGGCCGCCCACCATTTCAGTAGCGTATCCTTTGCGATTGTGTGGCTCGATCACAGAATATCCCATCTGGACCAGGCCACTCTCCGGGGGTCCCATAAAGCCTGCTCCGCCGACCAGGACAGGAGGAGTCTTATCTGTCCGCGTGGTCACTGCATACCAGCCAAACCAGCCAACCTGATCTGGCGAAGATTCCACGCAGCTGAGGAAGAACGGCAGTGCGTCAACCGTTGATTCCGGTGGCCAGTTTTCCGGAACAGATGCCGATAGAATCCGAGCAAGCTCGGCATGATCGTGCATCTCGGCGTGCAACAACTCGACAGTGTGTGGTATCAGTGTCAATCGGTCAGTCACAAACATTCTCGAGCCTATGTGGATATTGAGCCACCTGACGAAGCAAACTGTGATCTACGCTGACGCATAGATCGCACGTTGACCTATTCCGCCTCGTGAATTGGGTGCAAGTCTGCGGAATCAATCAGGGGCACTCAGCGGGATGCCCGAGTCTACAAGATGCCGAGTGGCTTGTCACTTCGATTTTGCCGGTGGCAGCGAATCCGGCTCAGGGCGAACCTCGTTCCAGCACGGGTGTGTAGACTTGCAGCAGGAAATTCGCTCCGACAACTTTGCGATCTTTGCGTTCCTTTGCGGCAAAAACCAGTTGCTCCGTGACGTGTGTCTGGATTTGTGAATGGCCGCAAAAGATCGCAAAGCCCGCAAAAGGAAAACACAGGTTTTGGCTACTGACATTCAATGTTTGGTTTTGCGGTAGGCCGGACCAAGCGAAGCGCCGTTCCGGCAGGTGTCTGGCAATTGCCGGAACGGCGC
>JAYSPO010000321.1:0-1691 GCA_043722015.1 Candidatus Kuenenia sp.
AGACACCAGCCGGAACGGCGCTGCGCTTGGTCCGGCCTACCGACTCTCCCTTTGTCACTTCGGCGCGCGTTCGCTTCAGGGTTCGTACATCCGGAGGTCATGATAGACTCCCTTCAATCTGAGTTTTCGTGAGTTGACTCAGAAGTCGCCTCGTGGAGTAAGGTGGAGTAAGGTGGAGTAAGATTGTCATCACAACAAGACCTTGACCGCCTCGCAACGCAGCTTTTCCTTGCGCTGGAACAAACTGGCGATGTGCTGGTACTCGCGGAAAGTTGCACAGCCGGATTGATTGCGGCGACCCTGGCTCGTGTGCCCGGTATGTCTCGACGACTGGCCGGATCGTTTGTCGTCTATCAGATCGACAGTAAAGTCGCGTGGTTGGGAGTTTCTGCCGATACGATTCAGCGGCACGATGTCGTGAGTCGGGAAGTCGCCGAATCGATGGCTACGCAGGCTCTGAATCGGACCCCTCACGCCACCATTGCAATGTCGATCACTGGCCATCTCGGCCCTGACGCACCAGCCGCGCTGGACGGAGTCGCGTGGTTGACCATAGCACGGAGCGGTATTAAGACGATGACAGTGCAGCTGCAGCTGAAACCCGATTCTGCGTCCGCTGCCAACACTCCTGAAAATCTCTGTCGTATCCGCCACGCTCGTCAGGCAGATGCTGTTTATCAGTCGCTGAGCAGGCTGTCGGCGGAGATTTCTTAGATTGGAACGTGGGGGCCTGCTTTCAGTGGGCCATGGTATTGCATCGCAAGCTGCCAGCGCTGCCACATTGGCAAAACCCCGCTGGAACTGCTCGCCGGCGCATGCCGAGTGCTGGAACCACACCATTTAACCCGGATTATTCACGTAGGCCGGACCAAATTCGCGTAGGCCCGTGCCGGAACTACACAAACGTGATTTTTCGCATTTGACAGACTGCTGGTGATCGCAGGATTGATGAGCGAATGCAGTTCCGGCGTTTATCGCGTTTGTTTGGTCCGGCCTACATTGTCGGCCTGGATTGTCGGTGAATAATCCGGGTTTAACGGCGGAACCGGTCACTTTCTTGAGGTTCAATTGTGAAAACAGTTGTTCAGGTAAAAAAAAAGCGTTACGCTGCGGCGTCAATCGAACTCCGGATTCAGTTGCGGAATCACACCCTTGGCAGAAGAAAAAAACAAACAGAAGTCGTCCGAACCGAGTCGTGTTCAACGTCTGGGCGATTTTGAGTTGAAGAAAAAGCTCGGCAAAGGCGGCATGGGCGAAGTCTTTCTGGCCCGCCAGATCAGTCTCGACCGACTGGTTGCGCTGAAGACTTTGTCTAAGGAACTGGCCAAGAAGGGAGACTTTGTTGCGCGGTTTGAGCGTGAAGCGAAGTCGATGGCGAAGATTGACCATCCGAACGTCGTGAAAATTTATGCCGTCGATTCGTTTAAGGGAATTCATTTCGCCGCGATCGAATACATCGATGGTCAGAGCATTCAGAAATGGCTCGACCAGCTTGGGCGATTCAGTGTGGCCGATGCTGTCTATGTCGCCATCGTCAGTGCGGAGGCGCTCAAGCACGCGCATTCACAGAACATGGTGCATCGCGACATCAAACCGGACAATATTCTGGTCACACTGAAGGGCATCGTCAAAGTCGCCGACTTCGGACTTGCGAAGGCGATGGACGAAGAGGTCTCGATGACTCAAAGCGG
>JAYSPO010000322.1:0-3295 GCA_043722015.1 Candidatus Kuenenia sp.
ACGCGGAGAGGCTTAGTAAAAACAGGCCAGATGTTGCTGCTGCGAGTGACAGCATCACGATTGCAAACGCCGTCAGCACTTTGCTGCTCCGAATCCGAAACACATGATTTTCCTTGAGCTTGATTCCATCAAAGCGCTTGAACCGGATTTCGCAGAGATTATTAACAGGCTGCTGTGTCTTTGTACCTCACGCGGTCATGTGTGTGGGATTTGGCGAGCGGCATGCGTGAGCTTGCTGGTACAAAAACGAGGTACCGGAGGGCTCACGCCGCTCCGCTCGCCGGAGTCATTTCTGGTCGCGTAGAATTATAGTATTGGCGTCTCAGGCGGCTTCTTCGCGGGCGAGGAGCTGGATGCGGCCTTCTGCCAGTCTGACCGTGCGATGCGCCTGGGCGGCGATGGCTTCGTCGTGTGTCACCATCACAATCGTGAGTTTTTGATTTTCATTGAGCGAATTCAGCAGCTCCATGATCCCGCCGCCGGTGACTGCGTCCAGATTTCCGGTGGGTTCATCGGCCAGCAAAATCTCCGGTTTGCCCACCAACGCGCGGGCAATGGCCCCACGCTGCATTTCTCCGCCGGACAGCTCAGAGGGACGATGTTTGATACGGTGACCAAGGCCCACCTGGTTGATGATGTCCATCGCCGCGTCGCGAATTTCTTTTCGCTTTGCCCAGTAACTGAAAATCGAATGCCGAATCATGAGCGGCGTCATCACGTTTTCGAGCAGCGAGAGTTCCGGCAGCAGATGATAAAACTGGAAGATGAATCCAAAAACGTGATTCCGTAACTGGTCGCGGGCTGACTGATTCAGATTGTCGATGCGATTGCCGTCCAGGATGACTTCGCCGATATCCGGAGAATCCAGCAGCCCCATGACATGCAGCAGCGTACTCTTCCCGGACCCGCTTTGCCCGATCACGGAAATGAACTCTCCGCGATTTGCCTTCAAGCCAGCTCCCTGAAGCACCGGGATCTTGTGCTGGCCCTTGAAATAGGACTTGGAAATCGCTTCAGCGGAAATCAGTGGCTTGGTCATTTTGATCGTCTCAGCCATGGCGGTATGTCTCGAACTAGGATCGCATGATTCAAAAACTTACACGGAGGGCTGACGCCCTGCCGCTCGCCAACATTTGTGTTATTAGATCATTCAAATCGCAGCGCCCGCACGGGATGTAGTCGGGCCGCGCGGCGGGCGGGAAGGATACTCGCCAGAACTGCGATCCCGATGGCACCCAATGCGACTGAGAGCACCATGACGGGATTGACGTAGGTTGGAATCTCAAAAAAGTAGTAGATTTTTTCGTTGAATACTTTCCGCCCGGTCACCCAGCTCAGACCATCTTCGATCTGATTGATGTACCGCACAAATAGCAATCCCAGCACGACACCTGCTGAACTGCCCACGATGCCGAGTCCGAGACCGTAGTACAGGAAGATGGACATCACTCCGTTGGAACTGGCTCCGAGCGACTTCAGAATTCCGATGTCGCGGGTTTTCTCGACGACGATCATGTAGAAGATCGCAAGAATGCCGAAGCCTGCCACTGTGATGATCAGGAACAGTAGCACGTTCAAAATGGCCGTCTCCACTTCGACGGCAGACAACAGCAGGCCCTGCTTTTCTTCCCAGGTCTTGATGGTCACCATGCCTGGAGGAAAAGCGCCCTGCAGCGCGGCGATCGCTTTCGGAGCGTCGTCGTAATTCTTCAGGCGAATGTGGATGGAGGTGATTGCGTCGTGCAGCTGCATTCCGCGATTTTTCTGCAGCTCCTTGATGTTCATCAGCACGACGCTGGTATCGTATTCATTCATGCCACTGCGGAACGAATCGACAACCGTGGCGTTCATCTTCACGATTTCGGGTGGTTTGCCGACGGTCACCGTGCTGAGCACGATGTCATCACCGGGTTGCACCAACATCACCTTGTGCAGCTTGCCAGTGTCGGGATCCTGAGCCTGAAAACTCACGATGCCTTCACCCAGATAAACACGGGCAGGATAGGCCCCTGTCTGAATCTGAGATTCTGGCTGATTGAGCAGTGGGTCCTTAAGAAAGACATCCGGTGGCAGAGGCGTCGGGTCGGCTGTTGCATCGGTTGTGTCGGCAGTCACACCATCAAAATCAGGTGAGTCATCCATGCGACGTTCGTGTGCCGTGCTCCTGATCGGCGGAGATTCGTCTTCGAATGCGCCACGTATTTCCAACGCTTCCTGTCGTTTCATTTCGTCGCGATACCGGGCTGCGGATTCTGTCAGCTCCCAACTGAGTGGTTCTTCCCGGCTGCGTAATGCTTCACGAATTACAACGCCGTCTTCGATCTCAGGATTGTGGCTGCCGAGATAGTCTCGCAGCGGTCCGACTCGACCTTTGCTCTCCGGGTCAATTCCCTGAATCATCACCTGCGCTGTGATCGTCTTGCCGTTATAGGGATCTTCAAACATGATCATGCCCGGTACGTCAATCGTGGCAGTCATCGCCGCGATATATTCTCCGGCAGCAGCCTCCACCGCAGCCAGCTGCCGATCCGTGTGATCAATGCCTTCCATGGTGCGGGATTCAATCACGATATCCGCCAGGAAATTGTGCAGACGTTCACGCATCTCAGAAGTGAAACCAGCCATCACGCTGTTGACCACAATCATCGTCGCGACGCCGAGCATCACACTAATGATACTGGCCAATGCGATGTAGCGGGTTCGCAGATATCGAACACACAGCAGCAGCTTGTACATCGAACGCACTCCATTGCGAGCCTAAAGATTTGAGATTTCAAATTTGAAATTTCAAATTGAATCATGTTACAGCGGGTTCGGGCTTTTTTTTGCCCGGTGGATGAACTTCAGCATCTTCGTGACGCGTTAACGGGAAGAAGATCACGTCTTTGATCGCGCGGCTGTTGGTCAGCAACATCACCAGCCGGTCAATTCCAATCCCCAGACCACCGGCAGGCGGCATGCCGACTTTCAACGCTCGCACAAAGTCGTGATCCATTTTCGCCATGGAATCGTCAGCCGCCATCCCCGCCAGTTGAGTCTGGAAGAGTTCTTCCTGCAGCCGAGGATCATTCAATTCAGTGTATGCATTTGCCAGTTCCATGCCGCGAATGTACAGCTCAAATCGTTCGGCAATCGCGGGATCAGACTGGCTGCGTTTCGTAAGCGGACAAATCGACGCAGGATAATCAATCACAAAGACCGGACCCTGCAGATGATCCTCCACCGTCTTTTCGAACACTCCATTCACGATCACGTCCGGATGAACGCCATTTGTTTCAACGCCGAATTTCTTCGC
>JAYSPO010000323.1:0-5183 GCA_043722015.1 Candidatus Kuenenia sp.
CGGCAAAAAAGGTGCTGGCGGTCGCTACCGAGTTGCGGATCATGTAGCGACACCCGGAATGCAAGACTCGGATGCAGGACATTCGGGTCAGTCGTGGAAGGATGACGCTGCCTCACGGCGTCAAGACAGAACTTATACGGGCCACGATCATTGCTGGCGAAGACATCGAAGGATATAACCCCGCTGCAGACTTGGACCTCAACGGGTATTTTCTATCGGACGATCAGGGTGATTGAGAACCGTCGCAAAAGAATTGATTCCAAATGCTGCTACCTCCACACGAACTCGAACTGTTCTTCAGGTTACACCGGACGCTGATGTTCTTCGTGAACCAGCGCCTCAAGGTGATTTCTGACAAACTCATCACACCAGACGAATTCGCCGCCCTGTCGCCCGAAGTCCGGGTCAAAGTCCGTGACGCCCTGAATGCCAATCTCGATCTGATCGAATCCTTTGTCGATGAAAACCCGGACCAATTGTCGGAAGACGAACTCGAAATCGTTCGTTCGTGGAGACATATGGTAAACGGCAGGTTCTACGTCTTTCGTGAACTCAAAAAGTACACGGTCTTCCTTTCGGCTACATCTCCTGTAACTGCATACGGTGTCCTCGCCTTGTCCCAGCCTTTCGAGGACTTGATCGGGCCGTATTTGCCAGTGTTGACGCAGACGGTCCTGCTGCCTTTCAAGGGCGTGATCGTCTACGACGGCTTGATGAGCAGCTACAACATGTCGTTTGGTCCCGGCATTCGGCGAAATCTAAACCAGGATTTCAAGGAAGCCAAAGAAAGGCACGGGATCGTCACATCGTTGCCGATGTCGGCCATACCCTTGCCTGCGAAAGTTCCGAAGGGGAAGTCGATTCCGAAGTCACCTTCTAGGGAGGAAAAGGACGAGTCGCTACTGGTTGTTATCAAACTCATTGACCAGTTTTGCAAAGAACATCTTAATGAAGAATACGCCGTTCTTTGTCGCAGGTTGGCTGAGAAACTGAACCGCAAGCGCCCATCGCCGTTACTTCAAGGAAGCCCGAATGCCTGGGCCAGCGGAATCGTGCGAGCCGTTGGTGGAGTTAACTTCCTGCAGGACAGGACTCAGACGCCCCATATGCGGTCAACCGACATCGCCCACCATCTTGGAACCAGCCCAAGCAGCGGTGCGACGAAGCTGGCGGCAATCCGCAAGCTGTTCAAAATGCGGCAGTTTGACCCGGAATGGACATTGCCGGACCGTATGGATAACAACCCAATGGTGTGGATGCTTCAGGTCAACGGATTCATGTTGGACGTTCGACATGCTCCCAGAGAAGTGCAGGAGATCGCTTTCAATAAGGGCCTGATTCCGTACATTCCTGCGGATCGACAATAGGAAGGGGAGAGATGAACGAACTTGACGGATTGAGGTGCTGACACTTTCGAGACCGCAAAGAAGATCCTCCCCCATCACCTCCGGAACCGCCCTCCAAAACCTCACCGACCCTCGCAAATGGGGCGTCCACTGGATCGTCATCGTCGCAGGCGGCGGCAACAGCTATGCGCAGGTTGCTGTTAGGGCCGGCTGAGCGACAAGTCTTAATGTCATCACCATTCGGAAGTCTTTGAAGGGAACTGCGGCTGATCGAAAAGCTGCTAAAGACAGAACTCTCACTGCGTTAACGTCGTCTGCTGCAACGAAAACTCTGAAAGAATGCGCTCTGCTATGCTCTCCAGTGCAATTGACCATCTGGTGGTGACCGCTCCCACGCTTGCTTCAGGCATTCAGCATGTGGAGCAGTCCCTTGGCTGCAAAATGCACCCAAGCGGCCAGCATCCACGCATGGGAACTCACAATGCCTTGCTAAAGATCGGCGATAAGACTTATCTGGAAGTCATCTCCATTGATCCTGATGCCGAACCTCCTCGACGCAAACGCTGGTTCGAACTGGACACACTGTTGCCGGAGACTCGTCCTCGGCTGGCAACGTGGGTCATGCGCACGAACGATATTAACAGAGTCACGAACGCGACAGACCTGGAGCTGGGAGTCGTCGAAGAAATGAGCCGTGGCACGCTGGAGTGGCGGATCACGATTCCGCCCGATGGTCGACTTCCGTCCCACGGGATTGCGCCAGCCGTGATTCAGTGGAAGGGCGAAGCACATCCCGCATTGAAGCTCGCGGAGTCCTCCGTTTCACTGCTGCAAGTTGTCGGATATCACCCAGACGCCCGACACATCACGGCACTGCTGAATGCGGCGCATTTCAAAGGTCTGTTTTCAGCCACGGAGCCACGCGACGGAATCTCAATCGGGCTTACCGCTACATTTCAGACACCCAAAGGTCTGATTGTGTTATCCTGATGACAAAGAAGATTCCATGCTTCAAACTTGGATGTGAGTCGATCATGACCAAAGGCATTTCCGAGAAATCCAAACAGCTCCGGCGGCATTTGCTGAACCACAACGGCCCGGATGTGGTGCAGAGGATGCAGGAATCCGGCATGGCGGATCCGGTCGGAATGATCATTGAGATGACCGACGACTTCGGCAAGCAGCTGACCTACGCGGCCCTTGAGAAACAAGGCATGCCGAAACACGAGATCCCGGAACTCATCGCATCCTACTGCAAGAATGCCATTCCCACGTTCAAAGCGGTGGTGACCTTCGAAACTGCGAAGAAGGTTTTGCCGCTTACGTCCGACACTGCCGCGCAAAGCCTTTCAGCACCACGACCACCCGGAGTCCACTGGATCGTTGTTGTTGGCGGTGGAGGCAACAGCTACGCTCAGGTGCCAGTTCGAACAGGGTAATGCGGTCAGATTGCGGTGTCCGAGTGTGACGGCTTCGCCGATGGCGTAGCGGGCGATATGGTGAGAAAATCGACACGATGAAACGTTATGTTGTTACCAATCAGTCTTCCGGAGTGAGTCATGCCCTCTGCGACACGCTCGGAGAAGCGATCGCGTCTGCCGTGAAGTTGCAGGATGAAGGAAGCCGGGTGTTAATTGTTGATTCGCAAGGATCTGGAGTCATCATGGTGGGACATTTTGATCTGCTGGAAGCCGAAGGATATCTCGGCCGTGACCTGGGCAGCGAACAGATGGACAGCGATGTGCCTGTTGCCGAAGTCATGATTTCTGCAAAACGCCCTGCCCCCAAAAAACAGATCTACCACTGGGACATTGGCAGTTCTGGAATGCAATGAACAGCGGCGTTATCGTTATCCCGGCTTACAGAGTCGGTCAAAACATTTCCGATCCGATCACAGGCAAACTGCTCCAACGTAAAAGGCTGGCTCGTTCCTTGTGAGGGCATATTGTAGTATGATTTGTTCGGCTGGAGTGAAATGCTGCGCAGGCGGCCCCGTTAATCACGAAAAGACCGGGAAATCATAGCATGGCTGGACAACGAGAGCTGCACCCTTCCAGGCTGACCCGTTCCCAGCGTGATTGCCTTGTGCAATGTGGGGCTGACGCCGAAGGACTGCAGCCGCAGGAATTGTTGCAGAGAACTGCTCAGCATTTGGAGGCCACGGCTGGCGCCGCTGTCGCCAATCGATTAATCAATATTCGGCTCGCAAAGGCCATTGGCGGCGTCATCGAACAAGTTGTCGGACAATGGGCGGCCCTTCCAGACAATGCTCGCTACTGGCTGGCGGGAGCGATCCTCTATTTTTCCAGTGGAAATGATGACGAACCTGACTTCAGTTCACCGATTGGCTTCGAAGACGATACGGAAGTTCTCAACGCCTGCTTAAGATACGCCAACCTGAACCATTTGTGTCTGAAAGTGGAGAACTACGACGATGTCTAACGCCACAGCTCCAGCTCCTGGCATGAGGGTGCTGTGTCGCGATGCCGAATGGCTGGTCACCAAAGTTGAATATTCAGACTTTGCTCACGATCACCATGCAATTCACTGCGTTGGAGCAGATGACCTGGTGCGTGGGCACGAAGCCATTTTTCTGACTCAGCTGGACAAGATTGAGCCCGTTGATCCCCGGAACACACGATTGGTTCAGGACGACTCCAGCGGCTATCGCCTCTCGAAACTCTTTCTCGAAGCTCAGCTTCGCCAAATGCCGGCCACCGGCGTGGAACCTGACCTCACCAACATGGGCGTCTTCAAGCCCATGAACTTCCAGATTCAGGCGGTTGACTTCGCACTGAAGCAGATGCGTCCAAGACTGCTCCTCGCTGACGCCGTCGGACTGGGTAAAACAATTCAAGTCGGCATGATCCTGTCGGAACTCATACGACGTGGCCGGGGCGATCGGATCATCGTGCTGGCCAAGAAGTCGATGCTGACACAGTTTCAGTCGGAACTCTGGAACCGCTTCGGAATTCCGCTGGTTCGTCTCGACTCCGAAGGCATCGCCAAACTTCGGCTCCGGATCCCGGCGAACAAGAACCCGTTCGAAGTCTACCATCGCATCATCGTCAGTATCGACACGCTCAAAAACGTTGGCAGCTATCGGCACTTTCTTGAAAGCACGCGCTGGGACTGCGTCGTGATCGATGAAGCGCACAATGTCGCCGGAGCCAGCGTCCCTGACCGCCACCTGTCCTATCGGCTCGCCAGACTCCTGTCCCGTCGTACGGATTCCATGCTGCTGACCACGGCAACGCCACACAACGGCAAGCGTGAAACATTTGGTCGGCTGATTTCGTTACTGGATCCCTCGGCGATTCCTGACCCGGACTTCAAAGAATACACAGCGGAAGACATCAAAGGATTCTTCCTGATGCGATTCAAGGAAGATGTCCGCGACGATGCTGGTGAAGATCTGACAGATCGAAAACTGGTTCCGCTGGCACAGACCACTGTCGATGCAACCCCGCAGGAAGAACAAATCTATTCGGCCCTTGCAGAGCTGCGGCAGGCGGCTACCGACGGCAAGGGCGAACAGGCATGGAAGCACCATGCTCTGCTGCAGTACGGAATCTACAAACAGTTCCTGTCCAGCCCTGAATCTTGCCGCAAGACACTGCAAAAACGAATTGCCACAGTTGAACAAAAGACGCCCGAAAGCCCGGAACTGCCCTATCTGGAAAAGATTGAAAAGCAGCTGGGCAAACTCAGCATCCGTGATTCCTCCCGATACAAACTCTTGAAGCAACAGCTGAAAGATATCGGCTGGGACGGATCTTCTCGCAGCCCCCGCGTCCTGGTCTTCACTGAATACCGTGAGACGCAAGATGCCCTGGC
>JAYSPO010000324.1:0-13384 GCA_043722015.1 Candidatus Kuenenia sp.
CGTTGTCCGGATCGTCGTCCAGCGTCCATGATTCAAGGCCCGTCGATTCGACACTCGTCACTTCCAGTCGCGCAGGAACTCGAGCGACGACTTTGTTGATCGTGCCGCCGAAGACGCTGACACGGGAATCACTCTCCCAGCGAAGTGTTTCTTTCTGGACCTGAAGCTGTCCGTCGGTGCGGACAAACACCAGAGTCTGAGCTTCGATGTCTTTCCGCTGTACCACCCAACGCAGGCGCACTTCGGGGGCATTGCCGACGGGAACCACGTAGTTGGCGACCGCATCGTCTGCGGCCGGTCGATCAAGTTTCAGATCATTCACCAACAGATGTCGTCCCTCCGGGCAATTGACCGTGAGTTGTACGGCCGGCACCACTGGCAACTGAAATGCCGCCGTGCGGTCACTGCCCAGCGTGGCGAGTTGAGTGGACATGGTCACAATCGCTGCGAATTCACCGACCTTGTCGTGTGCAAAATACAAGGCCGTTGGATCGGCGGGATCACGCCCGATGAGCGCAGGCTGACCGTCAATTTCGAGTTTCTCCACCAACAGATTTCCTGCTCGGAGGTGCAGCATCTGCCAGCCTTCGGCATATTGTCGGATCTTCAATTCCATCTGAACTGTGGCCTGCTGATCTCCCGGTGTGACGGTGATATTTGCCTGTTGCGTGATGATGGGAATCGGGATATTTTTCTGCCTCGCGTTCGCGCGAGCCTTCTCCAGGAGTGCCAGAAATTCTTCCCGCTTCATCATCACGCCGCGTCGGTCACGCTCGAACACGGTGTCGAGCTGATCGGCAGGAATGAATTGTTCGTTGGGCTGCGGCGGATCCTGCGCGGAGACCAATGAGAGGGATGTGAGTAATGTGAGTAGTGTGAGGACTGAGACGGAAGCAGGATTTGAGATTTGAGATTTGAGATTTGAGATCATTTGCCACCTCCCATCAGGTCATCCATCAACTTCACGACCTCAGGAGCGGGCACCACTGTTCCGGGCGGCACTTGTGCCTGTCCGGTGCTCGTCGCAATCGGCGGCGGTGAAGCGGGTGGCTTTACTGGAGCGACCGCGACCGGCGGCGTCCCATGACTCCCGTGATTCCCATGATTCTCACCGTTCCCATTCCGCTGGCCGAGAAGCAACCCGGTCAGCCAGATTCCAACCACGACAATAATGCCAGGCCATGCCATCGCGACGTATTGAGGTGTCGCATTACTGCCACTGAGCGAAAACAACGCGACGGCGAACGATGCCAGCAGAGCCAGCGTAATGCGATTCTCCCAAGACGTGCGACGCAGGATCAGGCCGATCGCAACCAGCGTGCCACTGATCATCCAGAACAAGAACGAACGGCTCCACCAGGTAACTTGAATCACTGACTGACGACCGACGGCCCGGTACACTGAAACGCTGCCCTGAGTCGGAAAGTCTCCGGATGCGACGTGCTGTGAATCGATCCAGTCATTCACCGCTGCCGCAGCAGCAATGGCAGAGGGTGATCTCAGCGGACTCATCACAGAGGCTGGTACTGCTCCTTCCTGAGTCCACAGATCCGGATCTCCCAGAAACGCAATTTCCTCCGGTGCCCAGACCGCGACTTTCACCTGCTGAACCACGGTCGAGCCACCGCTTTCGCCAATCGACGGAAGATGCAAATCCTGCAAGCCGCCGCGACCCGAATAAGGCCGAGCGGTTTCATCCACGATCGGACAGCGGAACTGCAGAGTGAGCAGGAATTCCTGATCCGACGTAGTACTGCGACTGATGTTCACGTAATACGCTTCCCACTGCTCATCCGCCTGCACATCGGTTGCTTTCTCAATCGTCGTGCGTTGATCATTCAGCAACGGTGCCTGCAAATCGCAGCCAAGTGGCAGATCGATTCGCAACCGCTGGCGTTCGCTGGTCGTGATTCGAAATCGGCAACGCCATGATGCCAAAGCCTGACGTTCCGTAACCACTTCGATCGCCCCACGCGATACCACGGTTGCCGCGACTTCGTGAATATCGTGCTTGCGAATTCGAATTGTCGCCGACGCGGGTTGGTCAAAATAACGATAGGCCAGATAGCCATCCTGTTCCATGAACTCAAGTTCACGAACATCAATGGCTTCTGTGGTTTCACCCTGAGAATCCGCGGTGATCGATAATGATTCGTGCCGCAGCAATCGAATTTCGCCGCGAACCGGCGTGAGTACAACTCGTCGCCGTTTCGCCTGATCGTCGGTAAACGGAACCAGCACGCGCGGCGGCTCGACCACAAGTGTTTGTTCCGGAGCTGCGCTTGACTGAGCCACCGCAGTGTCTGCCGCGAGCGCCGCTTCCGGAGTGCCCGCCGCAGGTTGTACCGGGGGGCTGACGCCGCCCCGCTCGCCAGCCGGTTCCTTCGCCAGTGTGACGTCCCAATCGACGGCCAGTTGAACGGTGCCCGTTGTCTCGTCCTGCAAAACCAGCGTCCAGGTCACCCAGCCGTCTTCCGCCTGAGCTGCTTTGTCTCGCTGTTGAATTGTGTGGCCGGGCGACAGAATCCGAAAGCGAACGTCATTGGAAACAGCTTCCGGTACGGCAACTCGCAGCGTGTCAATTCCCGCGTTCTGAATGTCAAACGTGATCACGGCATTCTGCTTGACAATCTCCGGTTCGACGTGGACTGTTGTGCCGACTGTCGCAGCAATTTGAGCAGGCCGCGGAGCCGTACGAACAAATAACGCGATGGGGCGACGCGTGAAATTCCAGGACGCGATGTGTCGCAAACGAGGAAGTTGTTCGACCGCTGCATCCCGCGATGGAAACAATCCCACGAGCTTTTCATCGACCGTAATCACATCCAGAAACTCGGGAGCGTACGCCGTCACGACGCCGGTTTCGCGTTCGACACCTTCCGGCGTCAACGTCGGCAATTCCAGCTCCACGTTGTCCGCAGACGCATCGAAGGCCTGATGAGCCTGCACGGTGACTTCGATAGCCCCCATGCGTTTTTGAGTCAGCGAAAGCGTGACCTTGCCGCTGCCTTTATCGATATTGAATTCGCTCATCCCATCTGCTGAAACGTTGTCGATCGTCAGCGATTGCGGAACCGTGAGCGACAACTGAAACACTCCCGCTCGTTCGACTTTATATTTGAGCACTGACCGCAGTTGCAGTTCGTCATCCCGGAACACATACCGCAAGTTGTGAGTCACCAGCAGTCGTGGTTCAACCGGCTTGATCTGCAACACAAGCTGCCCGCTCAGGCCGCTGAATTCCCAGGTATTTGCTGCAGCCGCAGTTTGGTCGCCTTTCGCAGCCTCACCGGCATCAACCTGCTTCATTCCCACCTGCGTCTTCACAACCGTTATCAACGACGGATCAGTCACGATCACCAAACGTCCGGCTTCGCGAACTACCGCATCTGCGTGAACTCCGTGCAACTTGCCGTCCGCTGACTTACCGATCAACTGCAGCGTATCGCCCTCGATGGGACGCTCGGTCTGGATTTCAATCTGGAATTTCTCAGTCGCCGGTACCAGTAACTCGGCTTTCACGATCTGATGCGTTTCACCGGCAGCTTCTGCGGTCCACGATCGGATGCGACCGGCGGCGGAAACGACATCGATGATGCGAGCATCTTTTGGAACCAGCACGGTGACATCGCGGAGTTCGCCGCGAAGAATCTCATAATTCAGCACCGTGCGAGACTGCAGCAATCCTTGCTCAATCCGCACGCTCGTTTGATTGGTCGCGCTACTCAACAGATCCATCACCGGCTTGGAACCCGCACGTGGATTCCAGTGAACTTCAAATTGAGTTGTGGCACCAAGGCTGGCCTTAGCGACCGTCTTGCCTTCAATTGCCAGGCCCCCGGTCGGCAACAAGACCTGCAGCGGAGTGATGCGAATGGTTTGGTCAGGTTCAGGAATCGTTACGACCAGTTCGCTGATGCCTGTCGGAGGACACTGAATCGCAAACGATCGATCTTCCGGAGACGTCAATACGGTCGCGAGCAATTCCAGAGTCACGGTCTTCTGTCCGGCACCCTTGACCAGCAGTTCGTATTGCCCCTGTCCAACTCCTTTGAGTAATACTGATCCGTCCGCTGGTTCCACTTTGCCAATTGCAGCCGCTCCGAATGCAATCGGCAAAGTTGCCCAGCCACTCTCTTTCAGCACGTTGAGTTTCAGTTCCACCGTGACTCGTGCCAGATCTTTTTCAACGGTCGCGGACCATGACGACGACGTGATGACGGCATCCTGATTCCCGGTCGTTACCGGTACCGCCGCCAGTGCGCGTTTCATCAGGTCGAGATACTCAGCATAGGGCAGGATGACCGACGCATCCTGGTTGTCGAACACCTTTTGAAGTTCTTTGAACGGCACATAAATCAGCCGATCCCATTTCTCCGACAGCGAAGGCTTTGCCGCTTCCTGCGCCTCGTCAGCGGCCAATGCCGCAGGTTCAGCTGCGGGTTCCGTGGTTTCCTGTGCGAGCAATCGCGATTGGTTCATCGCAACCATCGTGATCAGCATGACAAGAACGCTGAAACCATAAGAAAATCGTTTCATAACCAGTGACCTTGTATTGTCTGATTCACGTCAGTTCGGAACGCTCATGCCCTGCATGAAGCTATAATTACGGAATTCCTGACCATCGCCGAGTGGTAGTTTACGTGGATTGCGCCGAATTTACATTTTATCTGGTGCCAATCCGTCCGTAAACCGGCCTGAAACTCGCAAGTTTAGGTCAGGAACGCACAGACACAGACGCTGATCCTGCTCAAAAACAAACCCAGCAAGGACGTTCCACTCGATCAATTTGTTCCCGAAATCTTGCCCAACCTTTCTATACGGACACCCGTGTCAGTAGAATGGGCATCGTTTTCTCCTTCCAGGCTATTCGTAGTTGCTACATTGCTCAGTAATTTTCAATCCCTGAATTGATCAAGGAGTCATCTGTAATGCCATCTCCGTTCCCCGGCATGGATCCGTTTCTGGAGGCGCAGGAATGGGAGGATTTTCACACACGTCTGATGACGGCCTTCTCGGATCGCCTTAGTCCTACTGTGGAACCAGACTACCTCATCCGCGTTGAACGGCGAGTCTATGTAGAACGTGTTGGCGAAGAGCCAGAGACGATGCGTCGGGCGGATATTGCTGTCATTGCGGTCGATTCGGGCCCTGCTGCGGGAATCCTGTCACAGACACCAGGAACAATCGCAGTGGAATGTGATCTCCCAATGCCGATCGAACGGTTTGAAACATACCTCGTCGTCCGTGATCGTGAAACGATGCAGATCGTCACCGTGATCGAACTGCTTTCACCCGCCAACAAAAGGCGCAACGGCGACGGTCGACGAGAGTATTTGACGAAGCGACGAGAATTCCTGGCGAGCACGTCGCACCTCGTTGAACTGGATCTTCTGCGGGGCGGCGTGCGGCTACCGGTGGTTGGGTCTCTTCCTCCGGGCGATTTTTACGCAATCGTCAGCCGAGCGAATCGGCGACCACGCTGCGAGGTCTACCCCTGGACACTACGCGACAAGCTGCCAGCGATCCCAATCCCACTCAAACGCGGCGACGCCGACGCTGTCGTCCCGTTGCAGGAAGTTTTCGACACGGTTTATCAACGTGCTCGTTATGATCTGTCAGTCAAGTACGACTCACCGCTGGACCCGCCGTTGAGCGATGTCGAGCTGCAGTGGGTGAAGCAATTGACAGGCCGCGACACGACATCGTAGAGATGTATCCCCCACGCGGTTGGAAATGAGACCGGCGAGCGGAGTGGCGTGAGCCCTCCGGTACCTCGTTCCTGTACCGGCAAGCTGACGCATGCCGCTCGCCAGTTACGTCACTCATGACCGCGCAGCGTATAGGGTTGTCGTCACACAATGCGTGTTGTCGTTGTACTATCGGGCTGACGCCCGACCGCTCGCCGAACCAGTCTCTCCAGTACTTCGGCATGTTGCGGGTTTGGAAACACGGCGGAGATTTCCAGAGCTCGCACGTTCAGGCAGCCGCACGGCAGCTTCACAAGATCCTTCAGCGTTGTGACAATCAAAGCCTCGCCGGATGCTTTTGCCTCCAGCTGCACCTGATTCAGATCATCACTGGAATAGTGATAGTGGTCAGGAAACCATGATGTTCCAGCCACGCGGATGCCAGCGCGGACGGCTGTGACCCGGAATGCGTCCGGGTTCCCGATTCCCGCCATCAGATACACGGGCCGAGTCATCGCATCGCTGAGCGACATTCTCGTTCCGTCGGGATTCCGCAAGGACGTCGGCTGGAAGTCGACATGCAGGATGTGATCCACAAGTTGTGGGGCAGCGTCGATGACTGCGCGTTCAATTTCCGCGAGCACCTGTGCTCCGACAAGATTGGCTCGTGTGATAATAACGACGTCGGCGCGTTGCAATGACGATAAAGGTTCTCGCAGCAGGCCGCGGGGCAGAAGATATCCGTATCCGAACGGATTGGTCGCGTCGATCAGGACGACGTCCAGATCCCGATGAAGTCTTCGATGTTGAAAGCCATCGTCCATGACAATGGCATCCACACGTTCGGCGATGGTCAATGAATTCGCCGCTGCGACGCGATCAGGGTCTTGTGCGTGCGGAACATCCGGACACAGCAGACTCAGCACCAGCTTCTCGTCGTTTGCCCCGCCATCAACCGAGCCATATCCGCGACTCACGATCCCCGGCCGTAAACCGGATTCCTGCAGCAAATGACAAACCATTGCCACAACCGGCGTTTTGCCGGTGCCGCCGGTCGTGAGATTTCCGACACTGATTACGGGCACTGCGGTCCTTTGAATGGACTTCCAACCGCGTTGAAACAGTTCATTACGAATACGAATCGCGAGCCCGTAACCCTGTGATGCGACCCGCAGCGCCCTGCGCAAACTGGACGCCAGCGCGCCCTTCGTTTGGCCATTCACCAGATTTCGAAACCCCGATTCGTTCACGCGTGTACGTCCCTGTTTCTCACCAACTTGCCTTTGCTCGCCGGAGTCATATCAGACCCGAGCCAACGTCAGCAAATGAATCGGCAACCGTTTTGAGCCTTCCCGGGGCCCCGATTTCTCTTTCCTGATCCGCAAATTCAGGCCCGGGATGCTCGTTTCCGGGGTGCCCGGCCGATTCCACTTGCGTCCGGAATGCTGAGTTTGAGACACTCTTACAGCTTGGAACAGTGAATGACCCCTCGGCGGATTGCCCTTCGAATCGTCATTCGCCGAAATGAGACCTCTGGAAGGCAATGGATTTATGTTGCATTTGAACCGTTTGGCAATCGCTCTGTCTGTCGCTGCCGTTTCGTGGATTGGCACTCCGCTCGCGAACGCTCAGGGTCTGATCTTTCATTTGCCGGAAGATGGCAAAGCCGTTGAATACGAAGGCACGCTGACGCAGGCCACCGGGCCTGACGATCAGGCACCACTCACCTGGACGTGTGAATTGAGCATCAAGTCCGTCGGGCGCGAAGAGGCCGAGTTTGAAGGTAAAGTGCAGCCATGCCGTTGGATTGAAATCAAGACGCTGACCGGCACAGCCGGAGCGGCAGGGATCGACCCCGGTCCGGTCGGCGCAAGAATTTACAAAGTGCTGGTTCCGGAGAGCAAGATCATCGCCGAACCGGTCGATGCAGATGACATCCCCAATGACATGCTGCCGATCGTACGCGGCTTTCGGCGTCTGGGCGAAGAAGCCGTCAAGGAAATCAAGACACCCACACTGCGTGTTTATCCCACAATTTCTTTGCTCACCAATTACGTCAGCCCGGAAGTCATCGCCACCAATGACGTTCCGGAAGTTATCCTGCAGGGGCAGCAGATCACTGCCAAACGGATGAAGGGCAAACTGGTCATGGAACGCGCGGAAAGCAAATCGACCAACGAAGGCGAATTCTGGGTTTCGACGGACGTACCGTTCGGACTGGCGCGATGGATTGTTTCAGTGACACGCGAAGAAAAAGAATCAACGGCTCCGCGAACAGAATTCCATGTCGTCAATGTGGTGAGTGTGGACATGAAACTGAAACGCATTCGGGATAATGTCGAAAGCGAACTTGTCACGCAATAATGACGCATCTGAATCGATTCGCGTTCCATGATACGGACACCCCGTTTCCGAGCATTGTTCTGCTCTGGGACAATCGTCCAAGTGCGGCCATCGGATATCTGCCGGAATCGACCGGAACCCTTCTGGTTTCCGAGCCCGTGGTGTTTCTTGATGCTGCTGGTGAAGTTCATCGCGCACTCTGTGGTCAGTTGCTTGAGCAAGTCAACCGCCGCGCCGTTTCCGGGGGCTTTCAACGCCTGCACCTATTGCTCCCGGCGTCTGCCGATGACACAAGTTTTGAACGATTGCTGATGGAACGCGGTTTTGTGCAGACGACCCGGATTGTGCAATGGGACATATCCGTCGCAGCGAGTGATCCATGTTCGCCGCAGAATCGAAGCACAATTCAGCTTTACGATTTTGCCGCGAACTCTCCTGCCGCCTGTGAAATACAGTCTGCGATTGATGCAATTCTGGAGTGCAGCGAAGACCTCACCAGCCAGCCGCCGCCGATAGCCGCTGAGTTGCTCACGAAGTGGCAGCGCCTGCAGGCAAAAGTGTTTGTGTATCGCATTGACCACGAAATCGCAGGTCTCATGTCCTGTGTCACGAATCCGATCAAATCCGCAGCGGCGCCATCGACCACGTTGGCTTCAAAAGCGAATGTCTGCATCGAATACATCGGCGTCGTACCGGCATTTCGGCGAAAGCAGATTGCGTCCCTGATGATCCGCCGGATTCCGACACTGTTGAGTTCGTTCGACGATACACACAACCAATCGTCGCCGAAATTCGAAACGGGGCATGGTCCACTGACGCACCATTCAGGCGAGTCTCAACTGACTGACCAGGGGCGCGGGCGCGGTTCAGACAGGTTCAGTAAAATTCTGGCTCAGGCGTTGACAGTCACCGCATATGCGGACGCGGCAAATACACCAGCCAACAGCCTGTACCAAAGCTGCGGATTCGTGCAGACAACCAGACATCACCTGTGGTGCTGCGATCTGGCTAAATCGCACGATCATGCATGTGGTTGAGACTGCGAATCTTTTTCCCGGCGCATGTCAAGCAGACAATACCCTATTTGAGTGCTTCGGAGAATGAAAAAAAATACCTGTGCCATTGGATGGCTGAAATGGTTTACAGCAGCCGTCGATCGTTGCACACTACTGTCATCTGACTGTATCATCTGGAAACGATATGTGAATGGTCTATGGTAACGGATACCCAGGCTGGCAATCTGCTGTCACCAATTTTGAGCATCGGCTTCTGAACGAATACCAGATTCTGAAACAGAAGTTGGCGACAGCAAGTGTTACGCACGATTCCATCGACGGAAACAGCTGTACGAACATGGATGTATTTCTTGAAGACGACCCGGCATTGCCGTGTTTACCGCTCGTGTCTCGCATCTCAGTCGCCTACCCGTTGCAGTCTGATTCTGCAGAAGGTTTGATTCGAGAAGCCGAGCAGCTCCATCAGCGCGGCATTCGATATGTCTGCGTAAGGCGTCAGCAAATCCTGTTCATTGGCGAGCATGTGATCCACGATATTCTGGCCGATGCCGGAATCACTGTGAGCTGTCTCGGTTTTGCCGGCGGTTTTACCGGATCACTTGGCATGTCTTACGAAGCGGCCACTCGCGACGCACGACGATCCATTGATCTGGCGGCTGACCTTGGAGCTCGGTCGGTTGTGATTGTTCCCGGGGAACAGGGACTGCATACGTACAGTCATGCCGAAAAAACGATTCGACTGGGGCTGCTGGATGTCGCTCAGTACGCGAGCCAGCGAAATGTTAGGCTATTGATTCCCACTGATACGGTACTCGTCAGTTCAAACGATTGCTTTCGGCCCAGGCAAAGTCCGTTGAGCTGGCTGGACGGCATGGGGAATTCACTCATTCGGCCTTTGATTGTTGTGCGTGGCAAGAGTTTTGCCTGTCGATTGCCGGCAGGATGGAGAGAAAGTCTGGCAGCAGGGGGAAGTTTGCGACTCTGCCATCGCTGCGAATGCTACGGCAAAAACGCTCAATTGGTCGCCCGCGTGCTGACATACATCTCCCGTAACAGTGGTATGAACGGATTTGACAGGCTGCTGCCCGGCACTTGATCAACTAACGGCCTCGTCCTTCGAGGCTCATGCCGAACCACCCTTTCAGCAGCCATTCGCCCAGCACAGTGACAACGCCGAACACCATGGTCCCTAACAGCGTCGCCAGGACGACGACGGCGTAAAGTTCGGGCATGTTGAATGACGCAACTTTTCCCTGGATCAGCGATCCCAGTCCCGTCGGCCCGGCGCTCAGGAAGAATTCGCCCACGATCGCACCGACAATCGCCGAACCGCTGGCAATCCGAATGCCGGAAATCAGATACGGCAATGCGGAGGGCAAGCGTAGTTTGATCAGCACCTGTCGTCGTGTCGCCCGATTCAGTCGAAACAGATCCACCAGATCGGGATCAATCTGCAGCAGTCCCGTCGTCGTATTCGTGATAATCGGAAACAGACTGATGATGCACGACACCAGGGCGATACTTTGAAAGCCACGCCCCAGCGTCAGAATCACGATCGGTGCAATGGCAATGATGGGAATCGTCTGTAGCAGGACTGCGTAGGGATAGAGAGCTCGCCGTACGATGGACGATTGAGAGAACACAAACGCCGTCGCCGTTCCGATGAGGATACTCAGTGTTAGTCCCGTCAGAGCCGCAGCTGCCGTGAGCAACGTCGCCTGACACAGGTCTCTCCGCATCTGCCACCCGGCTTCAAGTACCGCAATCGGCCCCGGAAACAACCCGGCATTCAGGCCGCGCACCTGCACCAGAAACGTGACCAAACCCTGCCACAGCCCCACCATCAACAGCAGAACCGCCACCGGCATCAGACAACTTGAAACGGAGAAGTTGCCTGAGCCGGGCTTGTGAGACGACATGGGTACTGACTGGTTGTCTGGATTGCGTGGAACAGGAACACCGTCGGAAAGCCGGAAATTATGACACCGCCAACTCCGACAACGCAAGTGAGTCACCTGTACGGCATTGTTAATTGCGCCGACGGGATTGACTGCACGAATCCTGCCATACGGTTAAGTCCACCAGTCCTGCCTGCAAATGTCGATTCCGATTATGGCTCTGACGTTGTACGGCACAGACATGGACGCACCGATCTCTCAGTTCAGAAAAATGTTAAGAGTTGCCTGGAAGTTAAACAGATCTTAACAATCGGAGGAAAGACTTCCGAAAATCAACGCGAGCCACTGATGTGTGACTCGGCACGAAAGACAGGACTTTGGCGCGAAAGGAACTATGTGAAGAGACTGCAGACAGCGACAGTTTTGTTGACGACAATGTTAATGTCCGGTTGCGGCGAGGCCCCCGGTGATGCTCCAAAGACAGAACTACATCCCGTCATGGGAATCGTTTCTGTCGATGGCAAACCGGCAAAAGGCGTACACGTCGTACTGCATCCTGTAAACGATTCCAGCCCGGCAGCGGTAACTCCCAACGGGATCACGGATGAGACAGGCGTATTCAAGTTAACAACGTATGCTGTCGCCGACGGTGCTCCCGAAGGCAAGTATCAGCTTTCATTTTCCTGGCCGGAAGCATCAGCACCTGGTGCCGGTGATTCCGATGACTTTGTCGAGAAACTTCCCGAGCAATATCAGTTCGCGGCCTCGTCGGGGATCGAGCTTGATGTGAACGCCAGCACAGAAGAGATGCCGGTGTTTGACCTCTCAACGCTGTAAGGGACAGTGCAATAAGCCATTGTCCAGGACCAGATCTTCTCCGCCCGTTTTGTTTCAAGTTCCCGGATTTCCAGGTGAGTTCAGGCGAACTGAACTCCGTTCATAATTTTCCGAAGGATGTCGTTTATGGTTGGTCAAAGTCGTAAGAACAGGGTACGTGGTTTTACACTGATCGAACTGCTGGTGGTAATTGCGATCATCGCGATCCTGATCGCTCTGCTGTTGCCCGCCGTGCAACAGGCGCGCGAATCGGCCCGCCGCACGCAGTGCAAAAACAATCTTAAGCAGCTTGGACTGGCTCTTCACAATTACGAGAGCACGTACACGATGTTTCCGCCAAGCCGCATCAATCTCACCGGCCCCGTGTTTCAGCAGACATGGAACGTGATGGTTTTGCCGTTTCTCGAACAGTCAAACATGTACGTTCAATACAACTTCAACAGGAATTGGTATGAGACAGTGAATGATCCAATCACGACTGTCCAATTGCCCGCATTTGTCTGTCCATCGACACCATCCGCACGGGCGCTTCCGACAAGTGGGTTGTATTCAGCTCTCTCAAATGGGGTCCGTACCGATACGCCGATCTGGGGTTACAGTGACTACGGTTCCGTCAATGCTGTACGTAATGCCTACATTGTGGCCAGTGGCATGCCGTCCATCGGCACAAGGGATGCAATGGGTGGATTGGGACGCGGGCCCGGCGGGACGCGCATCCGTGACATCACCGACGGCACGTCCAACACAATGCTCATTGCGGAAGACTCCGGTCGTCCGCGGCAGTACATCGGTCGCCAACCAGGCAATAATCCTCGCGTGGGAAATGTAGCGTTCGGAACACAGTTCACGGCCGACGGCTGGGGCTGGGCCGACATCAATGGTGGCTTCAGCGTGGATGGTGCGAACACTGCCGGAGTCCAGAACAATACCAGCGGCAGCGGAACGACAACCATCGTCGGCACCTGTTCTATGAATTGCACGAACGACAGTGAAATGTATTCATTCCACACCGGCGGCGTGCAGACATTGCTGGCCGACGGCTCCGTCCGATTTTTGAGTGAAAATATCGGCGGTTCGACTCTGGTTGGTCTGATCACGCTGCAGGGCGGAGAAGTCCTCGGAGAATTCTGATTCTTCGGCGAACCAATCGATCTTCAAATTTGTTGCTCACATGCCGCCGGGGGGCTTGTTCCCTGGCGGTTTTTTTGTTTGGGAGGCAGAGAAGGCAATCAGCAATTTGGTCCAACATTGCGGTTCGACAATCGGCTTCGAGTTCGAGAATGAGGATTTGCTTTGGAGGAACGCGACAAATTGGAATCGACATTCAGCCTGTATGTTCATCGTCGAATAGAAATCGTTCATCGAATTGAATTTCGTGTCGGATCAGCAGCGATCGGTATTCATCTGCAAACGAAGTTTCCCGATGGTGCTCTTCCTGACCTGCAAGATAGCGAGCGACCTCCGGCATATTCGACTTGCTGACAGAGAACGCGGCAAATCCACGTTGCCATCGGAATTCCATCGTGCAGAGACGGTTGTCATTGATCCATTTGGAAGAGCTCGATTTGATGGCTCGGAGCATATCAGAAACGGCACGTCG
>JAYSPO010000325.1:0-2936 GCA_043722015.1 Candidatus Kuenenia sp.
AGTTGTTTTGCCGCATTCGTGACACCGGTCGCCGACGAGTTTGTTTCTTTTGCGGCCGCGCTGACCTGAGTGATGCTTTCGGAAATTCCGCTGGAAGCCCGCGCTGCCTCACCCACATTTCTCGAAACATCCACAGCGCCGCGCGAGGCTTCGGCAATATTTCGTGCCATCATGTTGGCCGTGGAGGCAACTTCCGAAATCGACCTCGCGATGTGTCCTACGCCCTGATTGGCGTCGGAAATATTCCGCGAAATCGTTTGTGCTGACTGATTCTGATTTTCCACCGACAGCGAGATTCGATCGGCTGACTGATTGATACTTTTGATGACATCGGCAATCTCGCGAATCACACCCACGGCCTGACGAGTTCCGTTTTGCACTCCTGAGATTTTCTTCGCGATGTCCTCGGCGGCTTTCGCACTCTGGTTGGCAAGTTCCTTAATCTCGTGAGCAACCACGGCAAAGCCCTTGCCGGCTTCACCTGCCGACGTCGCTTCAATCGTCGCATTCAGCGCCAGCAGATTTGTCTGCAGCGCGATCATCTTGATCGTCTCGGTGAATTTACTGATCTCGGTGCTTGACTGGTCCAGGTCTCGCATTGTGCGTCCGGCTGTCTCCGCCATTTGAGATGCCTCCCCGGCCACGCGCGCTCCTTCCTTCACATCGTTCAGCACATCGCGAAACGAGCTGGAGATGCTGCTGACCGCTCCGGCTACGTTGGTCACGTTCGACGAGGTCTGTTCGGCGGCTGAAGAGATAGCGCCCACACTGGCACTCAGTTCTTCCGTGGCCGAAGAGATCGACGAAAAATTCATACTCATCTGCTCAGCCGCGGCACTCATCGTGTTAATATTGGTCGACAACTCTTCTGCTGCCGCTGCGACCCCGCTGGATCGCATGGATGTCTCCTGACTCTGGCCGGCAAGACCAACGGAGATGTGGCCAAGGTATGAGGAGGATTCGGCGAGAATCGTCGAGGTTTTCTGAATCTGCTGAATAATGTCGGTGAGTGCATCTGCCAGCGCGTCAGTCGCGGAAGCCAGTTCGCCCACTTCATCCTTTTGAGTCAGGCCAATCCGTGATCCCAGGTCTCCGGTCGACATGTTCCGCGTCACATCCCGCACCATGGAAATTGGTGTTGTGATCGACCGGGAGATCCATAACGATGCAGCGAACCCCAGTCCCAATCCGACACCGCATGCCACAAGAATACAGAGCAGTCCCTGGCCGTATGTTGCTTTGCTGTCTGCGACATCGCTTTCGGCAGTCGCCTTGAGGGAGGCGACCAGTTCGGAGATGCGTTCGTCCGCTGTTTCCACACGATCTTTAGCGGTTGTGAGACTGAGGGCCGTGGATGTGTTGTTTGTATCGAGTGTGGAAAGTCGAAGCACTTCCGCAAGTCCTGATCGGACCGTGCTGACGGAACTGGACAGATCACCGGAAGCCACATTTGCCGTGCGGCAGGCTTCCTGCGTCCGTCGGTGACATGATCGCATTCTTTTGCGCACGGACCGCCATCAGGAGCTTAGTCCGGATGTCCCCTGCGGAGATCACATTCTGCAGTGTCTGCCCGCCAAGCTGCTGAACGCTGGCATCCAGCACGCCAAGCCGACTCACTCCGACCCATGCGATCAGCACCGCAATCGACAGTAACACGATCGTCAGAAATAGGAGCTTGCTGCTCAGTTTGGCATTTTTCATGGTCGCACTTCTCATTGACAGATTAGTAATGTTATCAAAAACAATGGAATTCGCTTAACCGCGTGGGCAACGCCCCGCGCTTTGTATTTCAAATCTCAAATTTCAAATCTCAAATTTCAAATACGAAATTTCAAATACGAAATTTCAAATAGAACAACTGCGGCCCGCCGGGCTCGCGGTTAAGCGAGCCAATGCCTACTGCATGCGGCATATCACACATTGGCAAGCGCTCCACGCGAATGCTCCACACAAGCCAGAAACTTGCGAGGATCCAGAATAATCAATAACTGGCCGTCGAGCTTACCGACGGACGAGACAAGCGAAGATCGGTCGCTGAAATGCAGTGACACTTGTTCTGCATTCGACACGGGCTCCGTCTGGCTGTCCGACACGGAGACGATGTCGCCGACCTGATCGACGACGATTCCGAACGCGGGGCCGACTGACGATTTGAAAATCACGAACTGCGAATCCGCCCGAGTCGTGTGATCGCGCACCGCCAGCAGCGCTGCCAGATTCAGAGCCAGAAAGATGTGCCCGCGAATGTTGACAAGGCCAAGGACTTCCAGCGGCGCGTGGGGAATGCGCGTAAAACGTGTTTCTGCGGTCACTTCCTTGACGTCAAGGACCGGCACGCCGAAGAGACGACCGGCCGACAGAAACGTGCAATACAATGTCACTTTGTCGCTCATTGTCGCACCCGCATTTCCACGCTGCGCTGCAGCCAGTAAAGCACTTTACGTTTCAGGCGATCGTGATCAAGTTTCTCTTCAAAGTCATCAAACCCGCAGGCGATGGCCTTCTGCTCATTCTCGACTTTCGCCAGAGAGGTCAGCGCGACGAATGGCATCCGATAGCCTTTTTCACGAGCTGCCTGACAGAATTGCCAGCCGTTCATGTTGGGCATTTCGATGTCGGATACGACAAGATCGAAATCCTTCGTTGCCAGCAGTTCCAGTCCATCCCGACCATCGACGCCGGTGACGATCTCAACATTTTCGTCCGAAAGATATCGCTTGACGATCTCGCGAAAGAACGGCGTATCATCCACCAGCAGAATGCGATTTTTTGCTGCCACTCTGAATTGCGAATCCTGCGACGGGCTCACCAGCCCGGCGTTTTCTGTATGGAGTTGTGCAGGCTGAGTGCTCCGACGCGCGTCAGCAGTGACTCCAACCGCAGACTCGCGAAGCTGCTGCACATCAAGAAAGAGTGACAGTCGAGAGCGCACGATC
>JAYSPO010000326.1:0-8469 GCA_043722015.1 Candidatus Kuenenia sp.
CTGCGTGTTCAGATCCACGTTGCCGTCTGCCGTCTGTACGCGAATCTGGCCTTCATTTCCGGCGGCGATGCAAACCAGGGTTCCCTGTTGCCAAAGTCCACGCAGTTCCTGACAGATCGGAGAGAATCCGCAGCCGTAAACGGTCGGATCAAATGGACCTCCGAGACTCAGATTGACTCCATGAATCTTCAGGCCGGATGTGACCGATTGGTTCTGCAGAAAGATGTGGTCGATGGCTTTGATGATCCAGGCATCACTTCCGTTGCCGTCGTCATCAAGAACTTTGTAGACGATGAGTTTTGCCTCAGGGGCAATTCCCTGAATCAATTCCTTCCGGTCATTGGTGTGCGTGGAGTATTCGCCGGCGATGATTCCGCAGACATGGGTTCCATGACCATCGCGATCGCCGTCCGCAGCTTTGTGTCGGCTCTTCACTGCGGCAGTGCCAAAAAGTCGTTCCGGCGTGTCGGTCCCGGTTGTGCAGTCCCAGACTTCAACAATGTTTTCATGCGTCGTAAAGTGAGGATGATTCCAGTTTACTCCGGTATCCAGCACAGCCCAGGTGATTCCTTTTCCGGCGGCACTGAAGCTGGCTCGTCCGGCATCGACCTTGAGCGGGCCGTGGGAACGCCTGAGCAGTTTTCGCTTGGCTGAATTTCTCCAGACCGCGTAAACATTGAGATCACGATTTGACTCAGAGATCGCATTGATCTCATCGGCGGTCAGCTTTGCCGAGACGAACTTCCGCAGTGCGAGTACTTCTATCTCTTTTCGAAGTTCACTAACATCCTTCTTGTCAGGATCTTCGCCCAGAGTTCGCTCAATCACTAACTGCTCCACCTGTTGCTTCAGGTGAGTGATGCGTCCCGTGAGCGTCTGGAGTTCCTCTTTCTGTTGCGATTCCCGATCCTCCCGATCCTCCCGGCTTTCATCGACGGCCCAGTAGCCAGGTTCGAGAGCCTCAATCAGCACCGGAATGCGACGGTCCGGCCTGACAAACTCTTCCGCCACATCACGAGCGACCAGGAACCGGCCAGCCGAATCAAATCCGACTTCGTGATGGACGATGCTACGGACATCGGGATGTGACAAATACCCGAGGGATGAATGTGGATTGAACTCTCTCAGGCTGGTGGTGCGTTCATTCACAATCATGTGATCAATAATGCGGATCGATCGATTGCCGCCAATCAGTCGAGGAGCAAAGTCATTGCTCAATCCCTTATCCGAAGCGACCGGATCAATCGCATCGGCAAAGTTGTGCCATGCTCGCACGCGACTCGGCACTGGAGGCACCTTGCCTGTGATCCCGGCAAAATCCCGCATCACATCCTGTACTTCGTCGATCCCCAGTGGCGATCCCGTCGTGACAAACAGATTGCAGTCCTGACGTTGAGTGGTTTCCGAGAGAACCTCGTATGCCACGACCGTCCCGAGACTATGTGAGACCAGGACAAACGGTTCGGACTGTTTCTTGATCTCAACTCGCAATCGATCCTGAATTTTCTTCCTCGCACCTGGCTGATAAAAGTAAGCGGCAACGTCCCTGATAAATCGTTCGAGAAAAGCCTTTGCAATGGGCCGTCGGAGAAATCCCGGTAGCGGCAGAATCTTCGCCGACTGTCCACGCCGAGACTCCGCAGCTGGGCCATTGTTCCTGGCGATGACGGCAGAAAGGCTTTCCACCTTCGTTGCCACAGCCTTCTTCACTTTTGCCGGAATCTTCAACCCCGCCAGAATCCGATCGACATCCAAATCGGAATCGTCATCTGGATCTCCCATCGCCCGCGACCGAACCGCCTTCGCCCCAACCGCCCCTTCCGCCGGCGTTTCATGCAAAATATCCGACCAATACGCCATCGAAGTCTGGTCGCCCATCGGCTTCCCAAACAACGCCAGATCCCACTCCCGCTTCCATTGTTCCTTCGGCGGATGCTCACCTATACCGTGGATGTAGATTGTCATAGTAACATCTCCAGCATTAAACTATAATCCGAGCGCATAGATACCTGATCATTTCTTGACTGCGTGTATCACGATGACAGCGCCTTCATACGTAGATTCCAGTTTTGTAATCTCGAAACCTGCATCAGTGACCATCTCTCTGTATCGCTCGATCGAAACCCGCCGCGCAATCACACGCTCCAGGCGACGGTTGATGTCTCGCACCAGCACAAATGCATCCTCGTCCGCTGCAGATGGATCCCTTGCCAAAACATGTCGCTCGATACTCTGAAGAAGTTGTGTCAGTGACGTCTCCGAATGAGTCGTCGATAGCCCTAATCGTCCGCCTGGCTTCAGGAGTGAATGAACAGCGACCAGGCATTCATAGGGTCTCTCTACACTGTACAACACGTTCACCATGGTCGCTCCATCAAACGTACCCAACTCTCCTTTAAGCACATCTCCGACAGACTCCGCTCGTGCCTTCACTACTCGAAGGCGACTTGCATCGAACATCTTGCTGCGAATCTTGTCGACCATCCCGTTGCTGTATTCAACCGCTGTTACAAGGGGAAAACCACGATCGAGCAATGTGCCTGTGGAATTGCCTGTCCCTGCGCCAATATCAATCACACGACGAGCATTGGAAGGTAGGCGGCAGCACAATTTGCGAGACCGCTTCCTCCCACATCACTTGTCGGTGTGGTGAATTCAAACGGAGAAAGATGTGACTATCCAGCATGGATCATTCCAGAAGCAAGAATGAGATGGAACGCAACACAACGCCAAACTGACGCTATCCGACAGAAGATGATTCGCAACCGGTCAAGGATACATCGTCTTGATCAACTTCACATCCAACGCCGTCAGCTTCGCGGTGCTGTTCGTCGGGCCTTTGCCGTCCATGAACAGGGCACCGTCGAAGGCGTTGAACATGATGGATTTGAAGTCGAACTCCGACTCAGTAATTCCCGTGGGGAGTATTTTGGAAGAACGTTGTGTTCGATCCTGGGCGTTGTCCACTTCAGAGAGCCACTAAAGGTCTGGCTGTCTTTATTGCGGTCCCAGATTCGATCGAACGTTGGCTGTTGATGTTCGTGAATGCAGCCCACAGCATGGCCAACCTCATGGAACACGACTCGGTCATATTCGGTCTGAGGTGTCGTCTCCTTAAGCCAGCCGAAGTTCATGGCTGGATGGTGCTTTGGAAAATATTAAGTCACTAAGGCAACGCGACCGACGGCAGACCAGGAAACATCAACAGTGATGAACGCAATTTGAATTTCTACATCACCGGTTTTCACGAATTTGAATTTGATGCTCGCATACTGTTCCCGCACATGAGCGACACCTTCCACTTTTTTCTGAACTGCTTTTGATCCATCAAGGAATCGGCGTCTTAACTGTGTGGTGCCGGTCCACTTTTTGGAGTTGATCACGTCCATCTTCTCCGCAAACTGATTCTTTTCCTGATCCGGAGTTCCCGCTGTCGCTCCCAAGCTTAGTACTCGCATAGCACAGGAAACTGTTCGTTTCTGATCCAGCTCGTCCCGAAGAATTCGCTCGAAGCAGATCCGCATCGGCGACGGTGGATTCGCAGTATCCAAATTGTTCCCAGCACTTAGCTTTTTGACATTCTGGCTCGCCATAGGATTTGTCGGAAGGATTCTTGCCTCGGCCAAGATCGTTTCCTTGCCAAAACGTCCTTCCGCAGGGGGTGCAGCCTATCACCCAGGCGGAGGTAATTCCAACGAGTTCATGGAAATTCTTTCGTTTTGTGGTACGCCCGTGCCAAACGCTCGAGATGTCCACAAACTCGCGTATTCGCAATTGAGGGATGCTCTGCCATTGGCAGCTAACTCTGCGCAGGTACATCGACTGCATAAAGCAACGTCGGGGCGGGCGTGCCGCTTGTCGTCACCAGTCTTGAAGTTGCACGAGGTGTCCAACGTCGTCGCGTCGCGCGTTCCTCCTTTGAGCGGCCAGAGTGCCGTCGCCAGGAGTGACAACAGGGCGATTCGCTGTCGCCTGATTTCCGGTCATGCGATATCGCTTGCGTGAAGTTCTTTTGTGGCCGGTGCTGGGACTCTACTTCGGGCGGCCAGAAATGAGTCCGGCGAGCGGAGCGGCGTGAGCCCTCCGGTACCTCGTTCTTGTACCGGCACGCTGACGCATGCCGCTCGCCAATTGTCTCACTCATGACCGCGCGGACTAGAGTTGAGTGCAAGTCAGCATGTTCGAACTTCTTGCGAAACAGCGAGCGCATCTTCGCGGAGATTCGGTGGCAGCAACAACGGTATCTTGATTGATAAACGTGTATATGTCGATGTGTAGTCCTCTGAACCGGGGGCCTATTCGCCCGGTGCTGTCTGCCCTGCCCGCTTCTGAATCGCGGCAAAGATGGCATCAGCGATGGCTTTCATACCCTGATCAACTGGATGCGCAGCCACTCCAGCATGCTCAAACCTGCGTTCCGATCGCGCCATGCTGGCTTCATCGCGATCCAATGTCTTGATGTCCACAAACGCAGCTTTGGCATCGCTGGCGACCGCACGCATGATGTTGTCTTTTGCCGGATTCGCCCAGAACGAACTTCTCACAAAGATCGCAGGCCGCCATTCCCCAGTTCCCGGTCCAGCCGATATTGGCTGCCGGACCATGCAAGGTGATGCTGTTGCCGACGTACAGCACTTTGTTCGCCGGCAGACTTCCGATTTTCGGACTGGGCGAAGCTGCCTTCTCATCCGCCAGCAGCGAAGTTTGGACTAAGGCCAACACGAGAAAAACTGCTCAGGGCTTCGCAAGTTTCTTTTTGTTTTCCGTAGCTTGGACATTCATGTCCGAGATCCTGGCCAGCCGCCGTCGCATTTCCGAACGGCGGTCAAGGCACAATAACCTTCGCCTTGATAGTGTTTCATGGCCCATCGTCCTGGACTGGGGCCTCGCAAAAGTGATCAATGACAGTGAGGCAGAGCCGAACGCGACCAATGTCCTGCAAGAGTCTCCATCGGAATCAACACACGACGGTGCCATCATCGGAACTCCGGCTTTTATGTCTCCGGAACAAGCCATCGGGCAAAATGATCGAGTCGGACCTCGGAGTGATATCTATTCACTCGGTGTCATTCTTTATGAGATCCTTACCGGCCAGACTCCTTTCAAGTCCGACGATCTCAGGGATCTGCTGAAACAAGTTGTGTCTGCACCGCCCGCGCCCCCGACAAGGATCGCCGCGACGGTTCCGAAATCGCTTGAAGCCGTTTGTCTGAAAGCACTCGCGAAGCAACCGGACGATCGTTACGGATCTGCCCGCGAACTCGCAGATGAAGTCCGTAGGTATCTGGCAGATGAGCCTGTTGCGGCGTGTCCGGACGCATTCGCAGCACGCGCAGCTCGCTGGGGACGCCGGAATCGCACAACCGTGATTTCGGCAGCGTCGATCCTTGTGATGATGGTCATCGCTTTAGCGACGGGCTCAATACTGCTCGCGAATGCCAATCAGGAGATCAACGATCAGAGAATCGTTGCCCAGAAGAATGCAGAACAGGCCAATATTAACTTCACTGAGGCGTTATCCACGGTGAACAATTTTTTTACCGTGATCAGTGAAAGTCGATTGCTGAATGTGCCCGGCATGGTCCCGTTGCGCGACGAATTGCTGCAGAACGCAGTGGACTATTACACGAAATTCGCCAGTCAGGATGCCGAGAATCCGGAATTGCAGGTCAATCTGGCCGACACACATGTTCGCATCGCCCGGATTCGGATGATGCTGGGCCGGGATCAGGAATCCCGCGAGGAACTTCAGAAGGCATTGGCCATCCACGACCGAATGATAGCGAATGGGTCTGGCGACGTCCTGGGGCCGGTGAAGTACGCAGGCATCATCCTGGGGTTTGCAACACTGGAAAGGAAACTCGGAAACAACCCGGATGCTCAATCTCAGTATCTGAAAGCCATCGAAGTGCTCGAACAGCACACGCAGAAAGTTCCTGGGGATGAAGAAGCGCTCAACCAGTTAGCGCAGTATTATTCCATTTGCAGCAACAACCTGTATCAGACATCCAGTGTGAGCGATGCCTCGGCGTCAATCACAAAATCCATTGAACTTTCTCGCCGCCTGATTGCCGGAAGGCCAGACGCGGCAGCGTTTCAACTTGCACTGGCCGAGTCGCTCGCATTTCAGGCGATTCTGCTGCGAGACTCGCGCGACGTACAGAACGCCGGCGCAACCTTTGCTGAAGCCATCGAGATCTTTGAACGACTTCGCGGCAAAGTTCGCAATACCGGGCAACTGCGGGCATCGCTGGCGGCTTGTCTTCAGAGTTACGGAGTGCTCCTCCGTTTGACGCAGCAGACAGATCTGGCAAATGAAACGCTGCGTAAGGCGATTGACATGCGCGCAGAACTGGTTCGCGAATTCCCAACTGTCCCGGAATACCGCAGCGCGCTGGGTCTCAGTGACACCAGTCTGGGAGTGCTGCTGTTCGACAATCAAGAACTGGATGAGGCTCTCACTAATTATGGACTCGCCGCCGCGCTGCACCAGCGACTGACAGGCGACTCAGGATGCTGAAAGACTGATGAAGATTGAAACACTGGACGGAGAAACCCGGTTCCACGCCGCCTGCGTGTTCGCACTGGCCATCAAAGCCCTTGATGGCAACGCTGCATTGACGCCAGATGAGCGAACGACTCAGCAGCAGTCACTGGAAGCACGAGCACTTGCAGCCTTGAAACTCGCCGACGAAGCGGGCTACTTTGATGACAAAGACGGACAACATGATCTGCGGGAAAAAGAGGACCTTGCCCCGATCCGTATGCTCGAACCCTTTCAACAGTTACTGAAAAAACTTCAGCAATAGCGCAGGCACAGTATTGGATATGCAACGGTGCTCTGCCCTCGAGAGGCAGCGGCAATTGCCGCGTGATCTTGTTCAGGGTGTGAATTCCGGAGGTCCGGATTTTCGTCTGTCGGCATGCGGTGACCTTCGACCCAGTGTGAGAAGACGCCTGTTGATTTCTATCAACACATGCGGTCCACAGCGGTGAGAAAAAGCAACAGACAAAGGCGGCAGGCAGATACAGCGGTTCATTCATAAGATGTTATGGGCAATAAGGTTAAGAAATCTCGATGAAGAATTCAGGGCTTTGGCACGTGGGTTGAATATGGACTATTTCAGAAATGAAGCCATGTCGGGTTCACCAGAATGTCATCCACGATTTGTTACCGAAAGAATGCCACTATGTCCAACAGCGACAACACGTCTCCAAAATTCCGAATTACGCGACTCGAAGACCGTATCGTGCCGGGTATGATGTCGTGGATGTCCTATGACAACGACAGCGATGACAACGGTTCATCTCATGGTGGCAGCAGCCGAAACGGATCAAAAAAGGGCGGCAGCTCAAAGAAGCACGGATCAAAGAAGCACGGATCAAAGAAGGGCAAGTCATGTAAAGGCGGATCCAGCCGCAAGCACGGCAGCTCAAAGAAGCACGGATCACGCAAGGGTGGATCAAAGAAGCACGGATCACGCAAGGGTGGATCAGGCAAAGGCGGCAAGAAGAGCAAGTAGGCCAATACAAACCCGCAGCGGCATGAATCATGTCGCTGCGTGATTGATTTTCGAAAGCTGGAGGCGGTTCCTGAAGGAATTTCCTCCAGCTTTTTTGCGTTGCGGCCCTGGAAAACGGACTTCACCCGGCCAGGTTCGGCAAATCCGCCCTCTGAGCGTGTGCCATTGATCCAGACGCAGGGTAGGATTCGCTCAATTATAACGATTTGCGCGAAAAGGAGGACATGGCACGGTGCAGGAAATCGATCGTCAAAGGAACTGTTGCCAAAACGCGACGTATGGTTTCGTCGTATCGGAACGAATGCAGTCACTCGTTGTTTTTGAATTCACTCACTTTGAAAAAAAGCGCCCGAATGGCAACTCAACGAAAAAAGAATCAGAAAAAGTCGATGAAGCTACGGCAGAAAATGCACCACGACTGTCCACACTGCGCGACGGGCGCTGAGACGTACGGATATCTGAAGCGAGCATATATCTATGACGTCGATCTCGCCCGCAAGATCGTCTCCGACGGACGTGAGCCCGTTGAGCTGGAGCGGGATGATGTTGCGTACCTTGTGAATGACAGCAAAATCTACAAGCAACATGTGGATCATGTGAATACGAAGTATCCTGGAATTCTGGGCCATCTCTGGGGCCCGGGCGAAGGGGGAACCTGGGAACATGGCCATGTGCTGATCGATGGCAATCACCGTGCAGCTCGATGCCTGCGCGATGGTCTGACATTCAGGGCCTATTTGCTGACCGAAGAGGAAAGCGAACAGATTCTGAAAAAAGGAGCCGGAAAAGACGGTCAGGTTTATGACCGCATGGGCAAAGACTAGAAACAGGTTTATGACCGCATGGGCAAAGACTAGAAATGTGTCAGTGCGAACGACCGGTGCATGAGGGGTTTGCGTGCAACGAGTCCGGGATCGTGACGCGAAAGTGCAGACAATCCCGTCGG
>JAYSPO010000327.1:0-4348 GCA_043722015.1 Candidatus Kuenenia sp.
CCATTTCACATAGTTGTCGCGATCATCTTCGCGACTTCGTCAAAGATCATCTGTGATCATTTCGACTGCGCAATCTGCCAGAAGTTCGAGCCATCGTAAATCGAATTGTCAACTGTTTTGGTTTCTCTGTCTGAGACGTCGAATCGGCTTGGAATTCTACCCACTGGAAGTACGTCCTTGAGTTGCAGCGTTGCCACGTCATTCTTACATGAATAAGCGTCATGGTCTTGGCCACTCCTGCGTTCCACGGTTTTCGAAGGAATGGTTCTGCGGGAATGCAAACAACGCAGCACTCAACTTTGTGCTCGCACCAAAGTGCTGTGTCCCCGTTAGCCCTCGACACCTCGTCGCCGGAAATTGTAGTCAGACCGTGGCGATGTGACTCAACAAACCTCAATCGGGGCCGGCGGATGGCCCCATGATTGTCCTCTATTCGCGTACCCAAGCAACTGTAGGAGTTCCTCATTGCGAAAACACAGTTGGTGATCGTGGGACGCTCAGTTCTGACTGTAATACAACACCAATTTCATCATTGAAATGTTCGCCGCTTTGTATCGTCCCTTTTTGAATCAGGCGGACACCCGGCTCCGCTCGGACGCTGTCATCGGCAACAAACATCGTGCCTGAAACGTGCGTTTCATCGAGCCATTCCGAAATCTGCAGGACGGCAGGTGAACTGTGCATGCCAGAGACTACCGTAACAGGCAGATACGAGCCGATCGGAAGCTGAAGTGAGGCTGATGCCGCCGCATGATACTTGCGGATGAAAGGATCAGGACACTCTTCATTTCGGCGGTTGTTGTCCTTGACAAATGCAAGTTGATTCACAAACGGTTTCAGCATGTCAACTCGAACAATATGTGTCGCAGGAATTGTCGGCGTTCGCAGTGTGATGAACGAATAGTTCGGAAGATCCCGAATCGGCGGATCGATCTCGATTGTCTGCAATTGCCTAGCGCGCAAGACAGCAATTGAGTCTTCCGGCGCAAGGGATTCTGGCGGATCGAACCTGCGGGCAAGTTTGTAGACGATACTTGGAAAGCCTCCGACATATTCAGCCGTTGCCACGCGAAACGTAACTCTCACAGAGTTTGGAATCAACCAGCCAACGCTGTCAGTGTCTTCTGACCAACGTCTAATGTCGGCTGAACCGCACACAACACATTTTGCATATTGCTTGCCACTCTCGATTCCGCTGGCCAAGACCAACAGCACCTCTGGTATAATAATCATCGAATTACTCCGGTATTAAGCCGATCATTCTGAAGATTCGGTCGATTTGGCTTTCCCAATCGTCAACCATGTCTGTGTTAATATCTCTCAGTCCCCACAGCCCATCGCGTACGGCCTGTCTGACATGTGCCAGCTCCTCGATCAGATCTTGGGGTTCCCAGCCGCGATACATGATGATGATCCGCCTGCGTGAGAACATTTTCCCAAGTGATCTGCCTTCATTCCCGAACCGATCCAGTCCGACGCCGATTTCATCCAGATAGTAAATTTCTCCGCCGTGTGCATGCAGGTAATCCAAACCGCGCGCCGTGTAGAGATCGATTTCGTCCTGCACAATTCGATTTGGAACTCGCATCCGCTGCCGACTTGCACTGTTGACAGCGTCCGCGCGACCCTCGATACGCGCCAAGGCTCGATTGAGTTTCCCCGCCGCCGCCGCGGCCTTCTCAGCGGCTTCGAGATAGGCACTCGCTGACGTTCCGAATCCGATGACTCCGAAGAGTGCCTGCAGGGCGTTGATGGCCGCTTGTTTGCGGTCGCCGTTTGCGAGGTCTCTCCCCGCCTGGATCCCGCTGACCCCCCCGCCAAGCAATTCTGTGACGGCAATGGCGGCGTACGCCGCTTTTGCATTCTTGCCAAAGCGTTCTCCCAGTGTTGCAAGGCGGCTGAGTTTCGAAAACTTTGACAGTTTCGCCAGCTTGCCGAAGATCAAAATGGTCTCGGCTACGTCCTGAGCAAAGTGCAAACCGGCCATTCCGTAGCGACCATCATCGATATCTGTGGCCGAAGCTCCGCCCGGAATAATGCTGTACAGGATTTCCGCAAAGCCCCAGCGGAACTGTGATGTCGGGATCTCAATCATGAATTCCCAGATGGATTCATTCGACTGCCACAATGAAAAATCGCCGACCAGATTCACGACGCTGTCATAGCTCGTATAACTGTTCATCATTGGGTAGTTTGGCGAGGAAAGCTGGACCAACCGTCCTTCCGTGGTGAATTCGTACACCACTTTCCGTCCGAGATATTCGACGATGATGAAGTGATGGCCGCCGAGCCGATACCAGCTATTCGAATCTTGGACTTCGGCGGGAGCATCCGGTTCAATCCTTCCAGGCGTTGCTGGATTGTTCTTGAAGATTCCCGCGTCCTGCAATTGCCGGAACTGGCCCGGCGTGAGCTGATTCAGTTTGCCCGAACCCAGAATGCCTTCCAGCTCTGCCTGCATCGCTGCGAAAGCATCAATGTCCGCCTGAGCACCCTCCGCATCCGCCAGCGCCTGGCGATACTGGGGATCGGCTTCCAGCGAATGAGCGGCCGTAATTTCTTCGTGCAGGGAAATGGCCGCATCAGTGATCGCGATGATCGGTGCCGCGATGCCAAGGAATGGGGCCAGTAGATCCCCGCTGCCCAATCCGCCCGGTGCGGTGGGTTTTCCCGGCAGAACGACGGATCGGAACACTGCTCCGGGGAATGCCGACTGGGCTTCTTCAAACGTCATCTCGGCTGGCAGAGTCGTCCAGACGCCACCGATCAGCACCTGCGTGATATGCGGCGGTGGCTCGTAGGCCACCGGATTTCTGTCATCCGGTGCCGCAGTCCCTGACGTTGTCGGCGATTGGGTCTGATTGCCGTTGTGACCGGCGGGTTGAATGACGGCCGACGTGAACCGCGAATCATCTCGTGACACTTTACCGGAAGTGACGGGATCAGCCCCCGGCATGTCAGGCATGAGGCCCGCGGTGAAGTACTGGTCGAGGTCGGTGGCGTCGAAGCCGGTGGACGTGGAAGTAGAAGCAGAACCCGCCTCGGAGAGTCGGGGCACACTAAACCAGCCAGGCACGAAGTTGGTGCCGGCATCGGGACTGACGGTGATCGTGCCATCGACAGCACCGGTGATCGGCAGGGCCGATTGATCAAGGTGCCAGCCCGAGGATTCCAGGTTGAGATTGGCCCAGCCTATTTCATATGCACCGCGGGATTGTGCCAACTGCACAGCGGCGGCCGCCAGTTCGCGGTCTCTCGTACCGGCGGTGTGCTGCAGAGCTTTGTTCTGAGTCGCCGTGGCTTCCGCCATCCCAACCTCGTAATCCCGCCGTGCATCCAGCACGCCGCGAGTGCCGAATGAGTAATCAATAATGGCCCCGTTCGCTCCGGTCTCTGACCACGGCTGGCGACCATAATACAGTCGCTCGGCGTTTTTGGTATCAGCAATGTATTCAGCCGAATCATCGGCCTTCGCCGCCAGGGCTGTCCAGAACGGATTCGGAGCAGTCCAGTACGCCAGAGTCTGCCCACTGCCGGAGGAACCCGAGATCGGATTCTCCGTCGCCAGTTCATCGATCGCATCTGCCAGAGACGCGGCCTTTGCCATCGTGGACTCCGTATCCAGATTCACCAGACCCTTCGAGGCCGTCAGCCACGCATTCCACTTCGACATCGCCAGCGTCTTCTGAGCGTTCTGCAACCCGTCATTCAGCGACTCTCCGGCCGCAGTCACGGCATCGACGTGCGTCTTCTCCGCACCGACCACGGCATTGCGGAATGTGGCGGCATCCGTCGCCTGATCCACGCGGAACGTATTGCGCTTCGTGATCGTCGCAGCCTGGAACTCCGTCCATTTCGCCGAGATCGCACTGTCCCGCTCAGCCGCCGAGATCGCTCCCGTGCGGAATTCATGCCACTTGTTCGCGACAACCTTCAGGTAATCGGCTTCCCCTGTCGCCATCCCGTCCAGATACGTCTTGTCGTTACCCACCGACTCCGTCGAATACGTCTTGTCCGCATTCGTCACCGTGGTCACGCCCGCCACGTCCGCCGTGCCGATCGTCGTCACTGCCGTCGTCAGAGCATTCCCCACTGTCGTGGCCGCTGTTGATTCTGCACCGGCAATGGCAGTCACCAGAGTGTTCACGATCCCCGCCGCCGTCGATACCGGATCCCTCTGTCCTTCCTCAGCCCACCATTCCGCCATCTTGTCCGAGTACTTCGCGACCGCCTGATCCGTATTATGATCGCCGTTCGCCGTCGCCGAAGCAATCTTCCATGCTCTTTGCGCACCGCTCACCGCCGTCGAGAACACTCCCGCCGAACCGCTCAAAGCCAACGCCGCCGC
>JAYSPO010000328.1:0-7470 GCA_043722015.1 Candidatus Kuenenia sp.
CAATTGGCCGACCTGCCGGAACGGCGCTCCGCTTGGTCCGGCCTACAGATTTAACCCCAATTCGTTGGCTTGACAGAGCACCAGCAACTGCGACTCATCAGTTGAACTGCATTCGCCTGGCGACTCACAGCTTCCTGAGCGATTTGTTATGATGCACGCACTGGCGTCGTCTTTTGATCAGGTAAGTCGCACTTGCCCGGCGATCCAGGCTGATTGACGAATGAGGTTGCCATGCCGCAACTGAGATTGTGGGTACTCCTGATACTTCTGACCCAGGCATGTCCTGACAAAACGATCGCTGCTGCGGATGAAGCGCGCGAGAGTGCTGTGCAGGAAGTTGTGGATCCGAAACGGCAGCTCACGTTTGAGCACGACATTGCACCACTTTTCCGCACTCGATGTCTGAAATGTCACGGAGGCGAGAGCCGTAAGGCGGATCTGGATCTCGCGTCGCGAGAACGCATCGTTCTCGGAGGTGAGTCTGGTGCTGCGGTTGTCCCCGGAACACCTGACGAGAGTCTGCTCTACAAGAGAATTTCCAGCGGCGAGATGCCACCTGACGAACAAGATCAGTTGAACGCCGCCGAACAAAAACTCATTTACCGCTGGATCGCGGAAATGGGGAATGCGACCGCCGAGGGGACAACTGATCCACTGACGAACCCGAGTCAGCACGATGTCGTTCCGATCATGCTGCGGCATTGCACCGCGTGTCACGGGCGACATCGTCAGGAGGCCGGGCTGGATCTGCGAAACCGCGCGGCGATGCTGAAAGGCGGTCGGTCGGGCCCCGCATTTGTGCCCGGCGATGCCGACGCGAGCCTGATCATTCAGAAAATCCATGCCGGACAGATGCCTCCGTTCGAGCGACTCGTCGAAGCCAGCGTCAAGCCGGTCGAGTCCTCAGAGACAGCGCTGCTTGTGAAATGGATCGAACTCGGAGCGCCGGAGATTGTGATCGAGCCGGATGTGGCGACCACCACGCCGGATCCTTTGGTCAGCGATCAGGATCGCGAATTCTGGGCTTTCCGTTCTCCTGTGAGACCCGCTGTGCCGGACGTTCGCAACCCGGAACGCATTCGCAATCCGATTGATGCCTTTATCCTGTCAAAGCTGGAGCTTCACGGGGCAGGGCGGGCCCCGGAAGCGGATCGGCGAACATTGATTCGGCGGGCATGCTTTGATCTGACAGGTCTGCCCCCTGATCCTGTGGAGATTGAGTCATTTTTGTCCGACGATCAACCACAGGCATACGAAAGGCTGGTTGATCGGCTCCTCGCTTCTCCACGCTACGGCGAACGGTGGGGACGTTTCTGGCTGGATCTTGCGGGCTACTCGGATTCCGAAGGGAAGCGGGAACAGGACCTGCCTCGACCTCATGCGTGGCGTTACCGCGACTATGTCATTCGATCATTCAACGCTGACAAACCATACAGCCGTTTTCTTATGGAGCAGATTGCCGGTGATGAGTTGGCCGACTATGAACACGCCACCGAGATCACTACAGAAATGTCCGACAATCTTGTCGCAACGGGATTCCTGCGGATGGTACCTGACCCGACATGGGCGAATATCACCGGTTTCATTCCGGACCGGATTGACGTCATCGCTGACGAGATCGACGTGTTTGGGTCCGGAATTCTGGGACTGACGTTGAAGTGTGCCCGATGCCATAGTCACAAATTCGACCCTATTCCGCACCGGGACTACTATCGCATCGTCGATGTTTTTAAGGGTGCGTACGATGAATATAACTGGCTTCGACCAGAGATTCATCCTGGCATCGGGCCAGTCAGTCAGGATATCGCTGGCGGCAGAATTCTCACTGCGGTTTCGACGGACGAGCGAAAGGCATGGGCGGAAAACAACGAACGCATCGCTCGGGAGATTGCTGCTGCACAGCAGACGCCCGGTGTGGACGGGACTGATGCTCAGGTGAAGGCAATTGAATCGCAGCGCCAGCCCGAACCACAGATTCAGGCGTTATGGGATCGCGGCGATCCATCACTCACATACATTTACCGCCGCGGAGATCCAATGAGCCCAGGACGCCTCGTCGGCCCCGGGGTCCCATCTGTGCTGACCGATGGCAAGACTCCCTTCAAAGTTGAACCGCCATGGCCCGGTGCAAAATCGACAGGGCGTCGACTTGCTCTGGCCCAATGGCTCACGCAGCCCGACCATCCCTTGACGTCGCGCGTGGCGGTCAATCGAATCTGGAAACATCACTTTGGCCAGGGCATCGTAAAAACGCTCGGCAACTTTGGCAAAGCCGGCACTCTGCCGACTCACCCGGAATTGCTCGACTGGCTGGCGGTCGAGTTTGTGGAGCAGGGCTGGAGTTTCAAAAGCATGCATCGGCTGATGATGACCAGTGCCACATATCGCCAAAGTTCAGCGCTGACAGCGGAACACGAAGCCTGTGATCCGGACAATACGTTGATTTCCAGAATGCCGTTGGTTCGCCTGGATGCGGAAGCACTCTTCGATTCCTTGCTGCTGGTCGCAGATCGACTGGACGAAACTCGATTCGGACAAGGTGATCCTGTCATCACCCGGCCCGACGGTCTGGTCACGCCTCAGGCAACGTCGCTCGGCTGGCGAAGAATGATCTACGTCCAACAACAGCGTAAGCGACTGCCGACTCACCTGGAGAGTTTCGACTACCCGCAGATGAACCCAAACTGCATCGAGCGCCGCGATTCTGTGGTCTCTCCGCAGGCATTGTATCTGATGAACAACGGGATGGTGTTCGAGCTCGCGGAATCCTTCGCGACTCGAGTCAGAAATGATGCCGGCAGCGATCCGGAGAAGCAGATCAGGCGTATCTCTCTGATTGCTTTCGGTCGCTTCCCGGACGACGACGAACTGCAGATTGCATTGGAGTCGCTGAATCAACTGGAAGCAAAGTGGACCGATCATCTGACATTATCAGGCTCAGCAGATTCTGAAGTCGTCCGACACAAGGCCCTCACTGCGTACTGCCACGCCATCATGAATTCGGCCGAGTTTTTGTACATTGATTGATTTATACTCCGCGCGGCCAGAAATGAGTCCGGCGAGCGGAGTGGCGTGAGCCCTCCGGTACCTCGTTTTTGTACCGGCAAGCTGACGCAAGCCGCTCGCCAATTCTCGAATTCATAACCGGGTTGAGTAGACCGTCAAGAAGTAAAGCCGCCATGCGCCTTCAACAAAACAACATGCAACACAATTCAGTGCCACTCCCGTTAACGCGCCGTGGACTGTTTCACCGCGTTTCGGGAGGACTTTATGGCGCTGCACTGGCTCAATTGATGGGTCGAGACCTCTCTCTGAATTCGAGACTGCTGGCAGCGGAATTGAACGACACTGAATCATCCAGCTCGGTGTGGACGGACCTCAGGCAGCGTGTACCACATTTCGAGCCGAAGGCGAAGGCCGTAATTCATCTGTTTATGACAGGTGGACCAAGCCAGATGGATTTGTTCGATCCAAAACCAGTGCTCGATCAGCATCATGGTCAGTCGTATTTCGACCGGATCGCCGGTGAGGTTGAAAATCCTCAAAGCGCGGGCGCGCTGATGCGAAGCCCGTTCCGATTTGCTCAGCACGGACAGTGTGGCATGTGGGTTTCCGATGCTCTGCCACATATTGCCAGACAGGTCGATGATATCGCGTTGATCCGGTCTATGCATACGACAAATCTCACTCACGAACCAGCCGTCTATCTGATTCAATCCGGGAAAATGGGGCCGGGTCGTCCGACAGTCGGTGCCTGGGTCGTCTACGGTTTGGGCAGTGAGTGTCAGAATCTGCCAGCCTATGTCGTCCTTGACGACCCGAACGGACTGCCCGTGAACGGCGTGGAAAACTGGGAAGCCGGTTTCCTGCCTCCGATTTTTCAGGGGACGCGATTTCGCTCAACCGGGTCTCCGGTTCTCAATCTTCGGCCGGATGTCGAACGACCTGCGGATCTGATTTCAGAAGAGCGGGCGTTGTTGTCGCGACTCGATGAAATTCATCGCCGCAAACATCCCGGTCAATTGGTCCTGGATGCTCGAATTGCCAGTTACGAACTGGCCGCGCAAATGCAGTTGTCTGCCAGCGACGCGCTGGACATCGCTTCAGAAACTCAGGACACGCAGGCGCTGTACGGCATCGGAACAGAGCCCACAAATTCCTACGGTCGCCGCTGTCTGATCGCCCGCCGACTGGTCGAACGCGGTGTGCGTTTCGTCCAGCTGTATGTCAACGGAAATTCGTGGGATCATCATACGGGGCTGGCAAACGATCTCAAAGGATGCTGCGATCGGACCGACAAACCGATCGCCGGTCTGCTGCAGGATCTGAAACAACGCGGCCTGCTGGATTCCACATTGATTGTCTGGGGAGGCGAATTTGGCCGACTGCCGATCGCTCAATTGCCACCTGACAAGGACGATCGGAAAGCCGGACGAGACCACAACAAGAACGCCTTCTCCACCTGGATGGCCGGAGCCGGAATCAAGGGCGGAACAACTTGGGGGGCCACTGATGAAATCGGCCTGCATTCCGTCGAAGACCGAGTCAGCGTTCCCGACTGGCATGCCACGATCCTGCACCTTCTCGGCTTGAGCCATGAACAGCTGTTTGTGATGGACAACGGACTCAAAGAAAAACTCACCGGCGTCCTTGACGCTCGTGTTGTCAAAGGAATTCTGGCTTGAAGAGCCCGGGTCAGCAGCCCGGCCAGCGCGCAGCGTCGTTTAAATACCCGTCTCGGTGAACTAAGTAACGGGAATGGACGAGTAAGTGCGGCCAAAAAAAGAGACCTGACCCCTTTTTTCATTCAGACAAATTGACGCTGGTGGTTCGAACTCCGAAAGACGAAGAATGGACGCTGCCGCTGATCTGGAAGCCAGAAGCGCAGGAAACAACCATCGAACATTTTGTCGCTTTGCTTCCCCGGTCGGTTGTGACCACACTTGCAGCGATTGAACGCACGCTTTAAGGTTCCTGTCCTCAGCACCGCTCATCACGAGCTTTTTCGGTGATGCATTGACAAATATCCCATGAAGTGCAAATGTGTGTCTATTACAGAATGGAATGGGCCGCGGCATTACAGTACGCGGACAAGCATCTCATTGAATTGAAGACGGATGCCGTCAATTGGACGGTTGGGGATGTCTGCCCGGAAACAAGACGTTGATCGGAACTGTTTTGGAAGCGTGCAGGTGACTGACACAAAACGTTTGTTTGATCGAGTAACGGTCCGTCGCGCGTGGATTCGTCAAGGTAAGGTCTGCTCGTTATGTGCCCGAGATATACCATTCGACCTCATTCACGGTGACCACATCATTTCGTGGAGCAAAGGGGGGCAAACCACACTTGAAAACTGCCAAGCACTTTGCGGTTCGTGCAATCTGCGAAAAGGCACCAAAACGCAGGATGTGGCGAAGCAATTCTTCGACATAGGGCGACTTAAGTCAGGGACCGCGCATTTGCGAACGTGGCAACTTTCGGCGTTGAAAGCGTTGGAACCAATTATTCTGAAAAGGCCAGTGCTTGTTGAGGCTTGCCCAGGAGCGGGTAAGACACATTTCGGACTTGACCTGATCTACCGACTGTTGCGGAAAGCGGTGATCAGTCGGGTGCTCATCTTCGTTCCAACTTTGGGCATTGCGGACGGCTGGCTCAATGCCGCGTCCTCGGCAAACAAGACTTCTGCAAACCTACCCTTGCTCGGTCCGCGAACCTGGCATCCTGCAAGGTGCATTCCTCCGGAAAGAGTTGGTGTGGTATCGACATATCAAGCTCTTTTCGCAGCCACCGACATGTTTCTCGCGCATGCAACCGATCCTGGGCATCGCACTCTGATCCTTTTTGATGAAATTCATCACGCAGGTGCCAATGCGGGTTGGGGACGGCGAGCTCAGCAGGCTTTTACCAAACATGCACGCGCGACGGTCAGTCTGACAGGTACACCATTTCGAACGAATGGTGATCAAATTGTTTTTGTTCCGACCAACGAGCATGGGTTGGCTACTCCCGATTTCAGGTACGGATACGATGAGGCGATTGCGGACGGAGCTTGTCGTCCCGTTCAATTCGTCGTGGTCAATGGTAGTACAACGTTTCGGACGTCCGACAACATTGTTCAGACAGTTAGATTTGCAGACGAACTCACGGACGGCGGAGCCAGAATGCGGCTTCGGACCGCCTTGGAATGCGTCACCGAAGGTTCAATCGCACATCGGATGCTGGCCGAAGCAAACCAGTACATTCTTCAGTTGAGACAACAGGGGGATTCCGACGCCGCAGGGCTCGTCGTTTGTGTGGATTGTAACCATGCAGACAAAGTTTCAACGTTCATGTCGCAAAGCATTGTTCCGAATCGCCCAGTTATTGCAGCTTCACGCACTTTGAACGACGCAGATCCAGAACCAGCGGACGCAATTCGAAATTTCCGTGCCAGCTACGAACCTTGGATCGTTGCTGTAAATATGATATCTGAAGGAGTGGATATTCGACGTCTGCGGGTCGTCGTGTATCTGACAAATCGAATTACTGAATTGGCATTTCGTCAAATCGTTGGGCGAGTTGTTCGCTCGGACCAAACGAACGACTCAGACCATGGGCGAGTTTACATGCCTGCTGATCCACAAATGGTGGAAATGGCTCGGCAGATCACGAACGAAGTTCGAGTATTGCCGCCGCCAATGGTCATTGAAACGGATCCGCAAACGAGTCAAACAACGGTCGTGACGGGTGGACCGGAGCGTTTCCCGTTTGAGGCTCTGGGATCATGCGATGAATCGATCGCTGTGGTCGATCCCAATGGGCAGAACGTGAGCAGTGAACTCATCGACCAAGCAATTCTGTACATCAAAGAGTGTGGGCTCACAAATACTGACGCGGCAAGCCTTGCGTTAGCAGCGTTGCGCAGGCCTGAACTGCTCAAGGCTGAAGGAGTATGAGTCTTGAATTGGGACGTCAATACCTCGAAGCCTCCATTTAAGGTCGAGCCCTTCGCCGCAACGGTGTTCCTAGTCGGTGGTCGTATGACATTGCAAGATGGTTCTGTCGTTGATTCGCGTCAAACGATTTCCGGCGACCCGGCAGATTACCTTCTTCAACAGGCCATGTCGCGTAGTGAAGACTGGTGGAAAGCTGCAAAGGGACTTGCGGATCTGATTATGGCTGACAGTGGCAAGAAGAGTTGGACGCTGGCCTGGGCGCCCAAGTCAGTGACCGTGATCAAACCAGACGGTACACCGGGGAGTCGGCAGATTCGCGCAATTCTGGGACCAGACTCAGGTAACCTTTTTGAATTTCAACAACGAGCCAACGATGTAGTGTCGGAGGGGAGCCAGATTGATTCTCAAGAAACGATGCAAGAGCAGCAAACGATATCCGCAAACCATTCGCAGAATCGACCAAAACGCTACAGGTTTTTCACGCATGGCCTCCAGGATGTTGACCGCATTGGACCAGAAGATCGCCCCTCAGTAT
>JAYSPO010000329.1:0-3194 GCA_043722015.1 Candidatus Kuenenia sp.
GTCACGCCCTGGCTGATTTCTGCGCCCGATAATTTTGGCGCCACTCCGCAACGCCAGGATATCATTGCGACACCCAGTCCGCAACAGACGAGTTTCGCAATCAGCCATGCGCTGCCCCGGTACAGAATCGACTCAGGCTGTACCAGTTCTTTGTGAAAATGCGCGTCCCAGAAGGCGATTCCGAGTTCCTGATGGCTGATCAAAAACGCAAACGCAGCTGTCAGCGCCGCGACGGCGTAGCTCAACAACGCCAGGAACGGCGTGCCCAGCAGAAACGCATACAGAATGGGCGTCCTCAACGAGCGAGCGGGATTCATGCCGATGGTCTTCATCGCGTCCAGCTGATTCCCGTAGACCTTGCTCCCGACATCCGCTGACACCGCTGCCCCGGAACGAGCGGCGATCAGGATCGTGGAAAGGATTGGCACAAGGAATCGGAACAGCGAAAAACCGGTGGCATTGAGCAGATTCTCGGTCAATAACGGTTCCGTGAATTGACGAAACGGAAGATAGCGAAACACAAAGTCCTGCGCCACATATCCCAGAATCATGCCTGCGATGGAAATGTAGACACAGGCGGATGGACCTGCCACAAGACGCATGTAGTACAGTGTGTATCGCACTCCCCAGCGCCAACTTCGCCACAGTGGCAGCAGAGAAAACGGCAGTAACAGAACTTCTTCCACGAGCATTCCCGATCGCGTCAGAAATGTCAGGCCTGCCTGCTTGATCCATTCCTTCCACGAATGAGCGATCACATCCGTCGCAGCGCGAGGCGGAGTGCCAAGGGCTGCGGGAAGATCGGACCATTCCGCCTTCGGCAATTCGACCAGTCTGAGATTCGTATGATCAAGCAGAATAATTCGATCAGCAATCCGACTGAGCGTTTCGTAATCGTGCGTCACTAGAATCGACGTGCGTTGATACCGCTGCTGGGTTTCGCGAATCAGATCGGCAACCTGTTGAGCCGTTCTGGCATCCAGACCCGATGTCGGCTCGTCATACAGCACCACGTCCGAATTCGGAGCGATGGCGCGGGCAATCGCGAGTCGCTGCTGTTGGCCGCCGCTCAAGACTGCCGTAGCGCGGTCTGTGGGGACTCGCAGATCGGCCAGCAATTCGATCGCACGCGACCTGGCGTCTGCGTGGTGGATCTGCGCATGATCAAGGGCGATCTGGACGTTTTGCACGGGCGACAATTCGTCCAGCAATGCGAAGTTCTGGAAGACGACCGAGACTGGATGCGAGGCATCCGAAACACCTCGTCGGCTGCCGTCGGCAGCGATGAATTCGATGTCACCGCTGTATTGAATGCCGGCGTGTGCATCGTCAATCAGTCCGGCGAGGATCTTCAGCAGAACGGACTTGCCGACCCCACTACAACCAAGTAACAGGACAACTTCACCAGCCGAAAATGTACAGGCTGCAGCATTCAGCAACGTGCGTTCGCCCGCGCGTACCGTCAGGTTGCGGATCTCGATACTGGTACCTGTGATCTCGATACTGGTACCTGTCGCCACTGGTTCCGCAGGCTTGCCGACGTTTGATTTTGAAGTGGGTTCTGAGCCTGGCATCAGGGTTTCACCAGTTCGGGAACGGATGAAATTTCCGGCGGCATCGGCGTGAGCGGGCTTTGTGCCGTGCCTTCAAATTCGATCGGAAACTCCATTGATTCCTGCGCGATGAAGATCTGCAAATCGTTCTTTGAGTGACTACTGTCCTCACGAAGTTTCAGACCATCTGTCCCGAGCGGAATAACGACCAGCCACCGACGGTCCTTGAGCAGGATCTGACTCCGCAGCACACGCGAAAACTCCGGAGTGATACCTTTTTCGCGGTTGCCAAAAATCGCGTCACCGATGGCGCGCGCTGTTGGCTCGAAACGCACGTTCGCGACCTGCAATGCATTCTGAACCTCAGCACTTTTCCAATAATCCTGCAGCGACGTTTTGAGGTGATCGTTCTGCGCAATCGATTCCTGCACGACGCTCCAGATAATCGCCTGCAGCTCAGGATCAGACGAAACTTTCCGCAGATTTTCACGAATCACACTGCGCACGCGGTCATTCCTGCTCACCCGGGAAATAATCCGCTGCGTGATCGTGACGAACTGATCAGAGCGTGATTCAAGTTGTGGCCGCACTTCCTGGTCAAGGAACCGTTCAAATTCTGTTTTCACCGCGTTCTTTTCAGGCAGCGGTGAGACGTCATAGAGATAGCGCCATGTAAACGACCACAACGAAACACGATCCCACAACTCCTTGCCCAGTTCGCTGGCGACTGGAGTGATCTCTTCTTCGACGATCGGCAGAATCTCTTTGCGGACCAGCGGCACGATCTGCTTTCGGATGATCTCCGCCTGGTAGCGATCGGCCAATTGTCCAAACTCATTGCGATGGTCCTGGATAATTGCGGGAATTTCTGCTTCAATTGCGGCCACCGCATGTGCCAGACTCTTTTCCAGGACGGGCTGCAATTGGAGCAGAACCACTTCGCGATGCGATTTCCAGTCGTCAGCGATCAGCCTCGCGATTTCCTGCTGTCGCCCCGGCGGCACCATCGTGCGGACAACCCAGTCGAGAGCCGTGGGAGTCGTGTGGTATTCGAGCACAAAGCCATCGGGATACTCCGCCGAAACCGTATTGTAGAAAACAACTGACGCCTGTTTCGTCCAGGCTTCTTTGAGTTCGTGAGAAAAGTGGTTCCGCACACGTCCCACCTGGCGAAACGTCCCGTCGGCTTGGCGCATAAGAAGCGGATCACCCGGTGACAGCACAATTTGAGTGTCGGACCATGCGATTCTTTCCGATGTCGCGCCTGCCACCCATCGACCAATGCCACCGACCACATCCGCGACAGTGCTCTGTTCCTTCGCATCCGTCCCGCGCACCGCCATCCACGCGAAAACGCCAATTGCGATCCATGCGACGATCCCTAAAATCAGATGGCGGTATTTCATAGGAAGAACCAATGTGTACTCGGAGCGATCCCAGTTGCGGAATCGTACGGCGAAACTCACTGCAGGCAAACCCTGTTCTCAGCCTTCATCGTAGTTCGTTCACGACGCCCGGTATTTGGCTCGCTTTTTCAAAATTCCTGACTCTAGCGGATTCTATGTGCAGCTCCCGAGTGGTTTTGAAGGAAAAATCGAGTGTGGGAGAATGATCGTTTAACGGCGAGCCGTAGGCGTAGGC
>JAYSPO010000330.1:0-8008 GCA_043722015.1 Candidatus Kuenenia sp.
CCCATGCATTTTTTGCCCCGAACGTTTTCGCTTCTAAAACGTCGCATTGACGGTGGCGGACGCGCGAATTCCGCAGCTTAGCTTTGCAGCGGGCCGTTGAAAGAAAATCCACGCACAGCAGCATGCACGCGCCTCGAACATGTCGCGCTTTTCTGGATTTCGAAAACGTGTTGTTGATGGGCGCGTAAGGTATGTTGCGTCTATCGAAATCGAGGCGACGGTTCAGATATCGATGTCGGAGGAATTGGGCGATGGTGGAATTACCGATTTCAGCGAAATCGGGTTACTTCAAAATCTTTTGGATCGCGGGCACCAGTTCAACCGCTTCCAACGACGTCGAGATCACTTTTCCCTGAGAATCCACGAGCCAGACAGTCGGGCTTTGGGCGATTCCCCAGAAGCGGACGAGTGGGCTGTTCCAGGATCGTTGTTCTCCTTGCGTGAAGAAGATCTGCTGACCGGGGACTTTGTGGTTTTCCAGATACGCATTCAGCGTTGCTTCGTCTTCATCCAGCGCGACACCCACCATTCGCAGTTTCGATGAGGGCAGAGAGGTGCTGATCTTTGCCAGGACAGGCAACAAATCCGTCGTGAACTCATCACTCTCGGAATCCCAGAAAAAGATGACTGTGGGTATTCCGCTGAAGTCATCGGATGATACGAAACCGCCATCCAGCGTCGGGCCGGAAAACTGCGACAGTGTTTGTCCCGCCAGAGCCATGCGACGCAACGATGCTGACGCTTCCTGCCCCTGATCTGATGTCGCAAATTTTTCCGCCAGAGCGCTGTAACACAACCGCGATTCTGTCAGCAGCCTGGTGGACAGTTCGTTGTCAGAACTCGCCAGCGCCTGCAGTTCGCAACTGCGTGCAGCGCCAAACAGCAGGCTGGCCGCGCGTGGAGCCTGTTCCGGAAATCGATCGGCAAATTCACGAGCCCAGCGGGAAAATGTCTCAAACCATATCGGCTGGGATTTCCCCACAAGTCCAGCTTTTGTGTGGGCAAACCGAGCGATGTAGTACACACCTTCTGCAGCCGCGATGGATTTGTCGTCGCGTTCGTTCAGTGCGTGCACGTCTGCGTAAAACAGGTCGACGTCCTCCTGCGTTCCGGCCAGAGCCATCTGGAAGCGAGCCTCCAGAAGTTGTCCGACCGCCAGATGAAACTGCGGCTTGCGGGCTTCTTCGTTCATAGTGAGTCGCAGCACTTTCGTGGCCATGTCCACGATCCGTTCGTTGCGTTCACGGCGGATTTTTCTGGCTTCGGCAAGTTCTGTCGGTACTGGGGAAATTCGGAGTTGTTGAATTTCACGCAGTGTTTGAGTTGCCTCGTCGTCGGGGAACGGGGACTTCTGGCCTTTTTTCGAATCGGATTTCAATCCATCCAGTTCGTCGGATTTGTCGGCGTTGTCGATGCTTGCCACGATGGCCGGACTACCGAGTGTTGTTTCGGGTGTCTCCAAATCTGCTGTCCTGACAGCGTCATCAGCCGTGGCTGAGAGGGTGGTGGCCGAACTCGGTTCCGAAGATCCATCGGCACATCCCGACACGATACCAATCACCAGCATGACACTGGACAACCGTGAAAATTTTGACATCTGCATCAACGTCGATCCTTCAGCGTTGGTTTCAAACTCACATCGCACCGGGTTTTGTAGAGAAAACCGCCGTTCAGGAAAATACGAGTCTTCAAATGGCACAATTTACGAGAGTTCCAGACGTCGCTTTGTGGCAAAACTGCGTGAGTTTCATTAGTTCTACGTTAACCGGTGGATCCCGTGTCGGAGACACGGGGAACAGAGGTGGCAAAACTGCGTGTGTTTTATTCGTTCTCCGTGCTCAGGGCGGGAATTTCGGCTCCACACAACAGCCCAGGAAGACCAAACATGGAAATAGATCCGAGCAACCTGCATGTACTTGCGATTCACGCTCATCCGGACGATATCGAGTTCCAGTGTGCGGGCACATTGCGGCGACTTCGGAAACTGGGTTGCCGGATTTCCGTCGCGACGATGACGCCGGGAGACGGTGGTAGTGCAGAATACAACGCCGAAGAAATCTCCACGATCCGACGCGAGGAGGCTCGTCGTGCCGCCGTGATTCTGGAAGCAGAATGCTCCTGCCTCGAATTTCGTGATTTATCCATCGTGTTCGACAATGACAGCCGACGGCGGATGACCGAGTTCCTGCGCCGCACAGCCCCGAACATCATTCTGACGGCGCCGCCGATTGACTACATGCACGACCATGAGATCACGAGCGCGCTGGTGCGGGATGCGTGTTTCAATGCGTCTGTGCCAAATTATCGCACTTGTCAGTGGGATCCTGCTCCGCCGACTCTGAAAATTCCGTGGCTCTACTATGTTGATCCTGTCGAGGGAACAGATCATTTTGGAAATCGCATCGCGCCGGATTTTGTGATCGATATTTCGGCGGAAATGCCCGCCAAGCTGGAAGCGCTGGCCTGCCATGCCAGTCAGCGCGAGTGGCTTCGGCGTCAGCACGGAATGGACGAATATATGGATGCCTGCGAACGCTGGAGTCATCTGCGCGGCAATGAAATCGGGACTCAATACGGCGAAGGATTTCGTCAATACAAAGGCCATCCACATCCGGTGAAAAATATTCTGGGTGAATTGCTCGGAATTCAATAGACTGGACATTCATGTCCGTCGTGCGGCCTGAATACGCTGTCGAAGTGAAGATTTATGGGCCACAGGCGTCTGCCCCGGGCAAGACGCTTTACAGTGGTGTCTCGGACAAGAATGTCCAGGCTACGGAAACACGGCTTTCGGCGGAGTTGCCCCCAATTCCGGAAAACTCCGGTGGCACTTCATCAATGGATTCGCAAGAATCCGGTTGTGCGATATGCTGTGCTTTAAAAATGGGTCAGGAACCAATAGCCAGATGGCCCAAAGGATGCTCCGCACGATTGGTTCCCGACCCCTTTTAAAGCTTCCTGGACAAGACTCTTCGCTTCTGATCTTCGACCGCGAGATACGTTCCCATGTCAGACACTGCTTCTCATGCAGCCGCCACCCCTGACCAGGCGGCAGAACTTTTTTCGCCAGTGGAAATCGAACAGTTTGGCGCGGACGACGTCACGGCTGGCGGCGCGATTGGGAAAATGCTGTCGGCACTGTTTTTGTACACGGTGTTTGCAATGGGCATTGCTGGCTGGTGGACATACTCGTCAATCATCGCGGATAAAGCCGCCGCCGAAAGCAAGCAAAGCAGCCAGGAACACGTTGATAATCATGATCACGGTGCGCCGCCTCATTGAGGGTTTTCACTCGAAGATGACGCACGCAAGCACGTTCCGATGCGCTCTTGTCTAAGGGATCTCACGCAACCGTCTGTGTGATACCGCAACCGTCTGTGTGATACCGCAACTGTTTGTGTTGATCCGCAACCGTGCGTGCAGAGTCGCTTCCAGGCACGAGGCTACCAGGAAACCGCCGGGGATGAGCCCGCATTTCGGTCTTTTGCACTGAATTGCGTTCATCTTGATAAATTTGATAAATTTTGATCCAACGACTTCCCGAAGAAATTTCTGTGGCAGGCGGGATCATGCTCCTGGCAGATTCGCCCAATGGCCATCAGCGGAATGAGGCTGGCGACCTGTCAACGCTGGAAGTACAGGCTGTCGCCTGCCAGTGGTCGTTGGAGCTAAGGTTTTAGCCATTCCCCTTGCAGCCTGAAGGCTGTCTTGGCGCTGCAGACGAAGCACTCGAGTGAAGGGAGCAAGGAAACATGATTCAGCCAATCTCAGGTTCGTTTGATCAGGGAATTAATCTGAACGCCGTCACTTCAGCGTCCATTTCTGAAGAGTTGGCCTTTCGGAACTGGCAGTCCCGTCGTGACGGAGCGCGGCAGCAGATCCGGCGCTTGTCGCGTCGTGAATTGCAGGTCGTCCAGCTTGTTTCAATTGGTCTTGCCAATAAGGCCATCGCCTTAGAGTTGGCGATCAGCGTGAAGACGATTGAGAAACATCGAGCCAACGCCACACGAAAACTTGGCGTCGGTAGTACAGCTCAAATGGTACGCCTGACGGTGCTGGCAGATCACGAAACAGAAACTCACAGCCGCTTTTCAACGGCTGAAAATCACGCGACGCTGTCCGACGTCAATGACAACTGAAGGTTTGCTCCGCGAGTGCATTCTTTTTCACGGGATTTTGCAGTTTTCGGCCCGGTCGCTGGTCTCACAGTCCAGCAGTTGTACACTGTGACGCGGAGCGTGAGAACATCGCCATCCGGTGATGCTGTGAAGTGCTCCGTAACAGCCCTTGAGTAAACTCGCTATGCCGTCTCCCCCCGTCGTACAGTATGCTTCGCGTACCGATGTGGGGATGCGCCGTTCGGCCAACCAGGATTCACTCGCAGTGCGTCTGTGTGGCGACTACGACGAATGGCATCGCTGCGGACACTTGTTTGTGGTTGCTGACGGCATGGGTGGCCATGCCGTCGGCGATCTTGCCAGTCGCATTACGGTCGATACATTGCCTCATGCGTATTTCAAGCGCGATGCCCCATCGGTTCAAAGCCGCATGCGGCAAGCCATCTATGCAGCGAACAAAGCGATTAACGATCGGGGTCGGGAGAATCGCGAATTCGAAGGGATGGGAACGACCTGCAGTGTGCTGAGCCTGTCCGAGGATGGTGCGACCATCGGACATGTCGGTGACAGTCGCGTTTACCGAGTCCGCCGAGGTTGCATCGAACAACTGACGTTCGACCACAGTCTGCAGTGGGAAATGATCCGGCTGGGACGAGCGACCATCGAAAATGTGGAATTATTTCATCCGCGAAATGTGATCACGCGCTGCCTTGGACCAGATCCTTTGGTGCAGGTTGACATTGAGGGCCCGTTTTCTGTCGAAGCCGGTGATCAATTTGTCCTGTGTTCAGATGGACTCACAAACCATGTCACCGATGCAGAGATCGGCCAGACGGTGGCTTCATTGCCGCCAGCGGAATCTTCCCGGCTGTTAATCAATCTGGCAAACTGTCGCGGGGGCTCAGACAACTCCACTGTGGTGGTGATAGGAATCGACAGTTATCCCGGCACGGTTGCCGAGCAGTCTGCTGAACCGCCTGAGGCACCGAAGCTTGACAGGACGATCGACATCCCCGGCGAGACATCACATGTGCCCCAACTTTTGTTGTCGGGAACTGCCGTCCTGTGTCTGCTGGCCGGGATCACGCTGGGAGTGATGGCGAAGTTTGTTCCGGCGGTCATTCTGGTCGCAGCGTCCGTGCTTTCGTGGCTCATCAGTCGGCGGATGGTGAGCAGGAAACCGGCGGCATCCAGTGAAGATTTCTCGACGAGCGCGACGGCAACTGTGGCGACCGAAGTGCTGCCAGAATCTTCCGCAGAACCATCTTCGTCACGGCCAAATGTCCCGCACACGCCATTCAATGCCAAGTCTCCCTACCGGGTCTTCAGCGCCGCCATCTCCGATGCATTCCTGGCGTATTTGGCAGAAGTCCAGAGTGATCTTGTGCAGGCCGCACGAGACAGCGCGTGGGAGGTCGATTATCAGGAAGTCACCACGTTAAGCAAACAAGCCAGTGCCGCTCAACAGTCAGGAAAAACCACTCAGACGATCAAGTCTCGTGCCAAAGCCATCGACCTGCTGATGCGTGAGATGTATCAGCGGTCTCGATCATCGTAAGGCTTGGAAAAGGGAATAGTGCGCAGCACCCTTCGGGCCATTTGGCTATTGGTTCCTGACCCCTTTTCCAGGCCCGAATCGCTCTGGTCACTTTTGAGTTTCGCCGATAAGATACGGTCGCGCTGCAGGTTCAGGCTTCCGAAGGTACAGATGGTCTGCGGCAGAATTCGTCCGACTGCAGCCTGGTCGGGACGTTCAAACGACAGGGGGGTCGGCGTGTTTTTGTTTCGCAGCATCCGCAGACGACTGGTGTCGTTATTCGCTGGCGCGATGCTGCTGGTCATTGCGATGGCCGCAATTGGTGCCATCGGACTGATGTGGCATCAGGAAGCCGTTGATGACCTCGATTTTCTGCTTCATCGCAGCCCTGATCGCAATCAATTGAGCCGATCCGTTTCCAGGATCTCTGAGAGCCTGTTTTCTTCGCTGGATCCGAAACAACTTGCGGCAGTTCAGCAACAGCGCATGACCTACCTTGCTCATGTCGAAGATGCACGCGCGTCGCTGCGGGAATTTCGCCATCGCATTGAAGCGTTGCCGGCACCCCCGGAACTCAATCGACAACAGCGCGATCAGGTATTGCCGCGAATTGACGATATCTATGGTGAGTTTGACTACCTCGCAACTTTGGCAGAAGGACTGCATCCGATCAAGTCAGCAGAAGAGAGAGTCCGGCAACTGGACATTCGTGATGACGCTTCAAGAGCGGTGACTCGCATCCAGCGGACCCTCGACAATCTGCCAGCCTATTATATGACGGCGGATTGGGGAGAACTGTCACTGCAGAAACAGCATCGGCGGTCCGAACGATTTCTTCGCTGGCTGCTGTATGGGACCGGCATCGTCGTGGCCGTCTCGATCATCATCCTGACCTGCGGCATTCGCTGGATTTCCATTCCTGTGCGTTCCATTGCCAAAGGTTGTACAAGAATCGCCAACGGAGACACGCGGTATCGACTTGTGCTTGCGTCGCGCTGGCAGGATGAATTTGCCGATCTGGTGTCGGGCGTCAACTGCATGGCGGATCGCTTCCAGCAGGCGGAAGAAGAATTGCAGTACAAAGTGCGCGAACGCAGTGAACAGTTGATTCGATCGCAAAAACTGGCGAGTGTCGGCTTTCTGGCGGCTGGCGTCGCGCATGAAATCAATAATCCTCTCAGTGCGATTACGGTCGCGGCGGAATCGCTGGAAATGCGTTTGCACGGACTTGACGGCATGAAGTCGGATGACGCACGGGAGGCCATGGAACGTCTCGCCATGATTCGCCGTGAATCTCGCCGCTGCGGTGACATCACGCGCCGGCTCCTGGATTTTTCACACGGGGATAAAGCAGGCCGCATTCCGACAGACATTGCCGAGCTGATCCGCGAGGTTCTGCTCATGGTGCAGCATCTGGGTCGTTACGCTGATCGCACGGTGACATTCGCGTGCGACCGCTGCATTGTCGCGGAAGTCAACGCTGCGCAATTGAAACAAGTCATTCTGAATCTGATTGCCAACGGACTTCAGGCGACGGCGTCCGGGGGCTGCGTTGTCGTGCGACTTCAGGAACTGGTCGATTCTATCGTGATTGCCATCGAAGATGACGGTTGCGGTATGGATGAAGACACGTTGCACCACATCTTTGATCCATTCTTTACGACAAAAGAGGCAGGGCAAGGCACCGGGCTTGGTCTGAGTATCACGCACCGCATTATCGAAAATCATGCAGGGACCATTACGCCCGTCAGCAATGGCCCGGGCTGCGGCAGTACGTTTCAGATCCGGCTTCCCAAACGCCAGCCGCAGGCAAACGCGGCCTGATCCTGCCGGAAGCCCCGGCTCGCATCCAGGCAGTAACGATTGTGGCGATCATTCCGAAAACAATCATCGAACGCGATTATCGTGGGGCAAACAGACTGGAATGACTCCCCGAGATTGAATTATACTCAGGCAGATTGAACTGTCCGCAACGTTTCTGGTGGAGTCATCACAATGGCCGGTCGGGCCCGTAACATCGTCTTCGGTTCGTTGGGAGTCGCTGCGCTGATGGCAGTCGCTGCGATCCTGGACATTGCCCTTGGCATGCCGTTCGGTGGCCAGACGGTCTGGGACATCATGTTGATTCTCGCAGCCGGTCTGGTCATCTACATGGGGATCGACTGCCTCAAGGATATCCGCTGAACAGAAGTCAGGGAGTCTGTCTCGATACTTCGGGATCGTGAGCCGCAAGGCGCAAGCGGTCTGTTGATTCAATTGTAGGGTGCGTGAAGCGGAGCGCAACGCACCATTTGGGGAAAGCGTGAGAAACTGGTGTGTTTCGCTAGCGCTGCACACACCCTACAAGAATTAC
>JAYSPO010000331.1:0-3219 GCA_043722015.1 Candidatus Kuenenia sp.
AGATCTCACCGATGCCGAACGACGCATTGCCTTAGCCGATTGGATTGTGGCACCACAGAATCCGCTGACCGCACGAGTCATCGTGAATCGTCTGTGGCACCATCATTTTGGCGTCGGACTCGTAGATACACCCAGCGACTTTGGACTTGGAGGTAGCCGGCCATCGCATCCGGAACTGCTCGACTGGCTGGCGCGGCAACTGCAGACAAACAGCTGGTCGCAGAAGTCTATCCATCGCCTGATCTGCCTGAGTGCGACATATCGACAGACATCAAGTCCTGCGACAGATCGTTCCGAATCGCAACAAAAGCTTGCACAAACGGCAGATGCCGACAATCGGTATCTGTGGCGTCAGAATCCTCATCGGCTGGATGCCGAATCTGTCCGCGACAGTGTCCTCGCCGTCAGTGGCAAACTGGACCTGCAGATGTTCGGGCCCGGCTATCGAGACTTCGACTACAAAGAAGAATACGCTCCGGTCTACACCTACATCACTGCCGATCGACCGGAACTGTGGCGACGCAGCATTTACCGCTTCGTCGTTCGCACATCACCCGATCCGTTCCTTGCCACGCTCGATTGCCCCAACGCTGCTAACCTGTCCCCGACACGCAACGTCACGACGACAGCTCTGCAGTCCCTCGCACTGTTGAACAATGAATTCATGCTGAAACAAGCGGAATACTTCGCCGCCAGGCTGGCTGAGAATCCTGATTCCAATCCGACCGCACAGGTCGCTGTGGCATTTCGATCAGCAATCGGGCGACAGCCGTCGGCCGCTGAATCCTCGGCTTCCATCGCCTTGATCAGGTCAGCCGGACTGGCTGAATTCTGCCGCGCTTTGTTGAACGCCAATGAGTTTGTCTATATCGACTAACACGCAAGATCGACTGACACGAAAGACTGTGATCGATGACGATTGAGTTCAATTCAGAATGCCAATCGGCCGCAGGACTGCTCGTGAAACTGTCACTGCAGGAAGATCTGCGGGATGTTGGCGATCTCACATGCCTTTCGACGATTCCGGCAGATCTCACCGCGACCGTAAACATCGTCGCGCGTCAATCCGGGATCGTGTGCGGACTTGCCGTGCTGCCGCTTGTGTTTTTCGAGCTTTCTGCACCCGTGACGGTCGAGTATCAGATCCACGATGGCGATGCGCTGTCTGAGCGAACTTTAATCGCATCGCTCACCGGCCCTGTGCAGGCCCTGTTGACCGGCGAACGCACGGTGCTCAACTTCATGACGCTGCTCAGTGGAATCGCGTCACGCACAGCTCAGTTTGTAGCAGAAGTACAGCACACGAAAGCTGTGATACTGGATACCCGTAAAACATTTCCCGGTTATCGCCTGCTGCAGAAGTACGCTGTTCGCTGCGGAGGCGGAACAAATCATCGGATGGGTTTGTACGACGGCATCTTGATCAAGGACAACCACATTGCCGCCCGTGGCGATTCGACCTGTGCGACCGCCGTCGCTGATGCACGCCGCTACGCCATCGCTCACCGGGTGAATCCACGAATTGAAATCGAAGTCGATTCTTTGAAACAACTGCAGGATGCATTGCAGGAGTCACCGGAGATTGTTCTGCTGGACAACATGTCGCCGGTCATGCTGAAGCAAGCAGTGGCAATCCGGGACGCATCGGCGTCCAGTGCGACGTTGCTGGAAGCCTCCGGTGGCGTAACATTGCAGACCGTGCGTTCCATCGCGGAAAGCGGGGTGGACCGCATCAGCATCGGAAGCCTGACACATTCGTCACCCGCTCTGGACATCGGATTTGACTGGCCATGGTGAATCAGACCCCTCCCGGAGTATTTTGTGATCCCGACCTGTCACGTTCCGGATTTTCATGCCTGCGGCGACGAAGATCCTTCACGACGCTGGCTGAATCGGCGTTTCAGTAGTGGCCTTGAGCATATCCAGGAAGGCCGCTTTCATGCGTTCCACGGCCGCGGGCAAAGGCCCTGGCATGGTGGCACCGGATGCCAGTTTGTGTCCGCCTCCGCCGAATTGTTCCGCCACTGCGGCCACGTTGTGCGGTACTCGACTTCGCAGACTGAACTTGATCTGTCCCGTCTGAAGTTCTACGGCAACAAAGGCCGCTTCAGCCCCGCCAACCGTCAGGCAGACATTGACCAGTCCTTCAGTATCGGAAGGGACGGCGCCGGTTTCGGCCATGTCCTTGCTGTCGGCGTAGATCCACGCCAGGCGGCCTTCGGCTTCAACCTGAATCCGTGCCAGGACACGGCCACCCAGCCGCACGCGCGCTAATGAAGACTGCTCGTGGACAAGATTATAAACATAGTGCGGAATCGCGCCGCAGTCCATGAGCCTGGCAGCAATCTTCATCGTCCGCGCGCTGGTCGATGGAAATCGAAACCAACCCGTATCGGTGGCAATGGCGGCGTACAACCAATTGGCAACTTCTGCCTCGAACGTTATGCCAAACTCTTCGCCAATCTCACAAATCAATTCGCCGGTCGCTGCCGATGCGACGTCCTTCAGCTCCAGTGCGTTCAGATCATCGGAACTGACGTGATGATCGATCACGACGCGTTTGGCTGCAGACGCCTGAATGAAATCGGCCATTGATCCCAACTGCTGCCATGCGCTGGTATCGACAATGATGATGACATCGTGCTGAGGAATCGTCGCCTTCGTGATAGTGTCATTCAATTTCAAAATCACGCCGGGCGGATTCATGAATTGCAGATTTGCCGGGGGGGCGGACGCATTGACAATGGTCACTTTTTTGCCCATCGCCAGCAAGATCGCCCTCATGCCCAGCTCGGAACCCAGGGCATCCGCATCGGGCCGTACATGACTCGAAATCAGAAACGAATCGTTCTCGTCAATCACCGTTTTCAAAGGTGTCCAGTCCATCGCCGGCACAAATCACTCCACTGTTCAGATTGAATTGAGTTAAATCAAAACGTCCGGCCTCATGGCTCGTCCTGCCACGTTGATTACACGCCAATCACTCATGGTCGGGGAATCAGACCAGAGTTGCAAGTACCGCCGCAGCTCAAAAAACAGAACCTGGCCAAATTCCGGCACGAACGCTGAATCACTGAACACGACACATAAAAAAACAACGATCCGCCGCCGGGCTAAGATGTATCGTCTGGCCTCAACATTATGGGCAAAAAAATGTTGGGCAAAAAAATGGCTGCAATTTTTCTGCCCATGCATTTTTTTGCCCCGAACGTTTTCGCT
>JAYSPO010000332.1:0-4449 GCA_043722015.1 Candidatus Kuenenia sp.
ATCGCTCTACGGAGACAAGCTCCGCAGTGGCGAAGACGCGATCATGACTTCTTGTCTGGTGATGATCATCGCTCGATGGGGGCGAGCCCCATCGTGGCGAAGCCCGCGCTAAGCTATACCGTCCCGCCGAAAAGAATTCTGGATTTTGTTGGCCGGATATGTTCGTAGAATGCGCATGAGTCTGATGAGCCAAGTCAAATCCTTGCACACCAGCCAATTGCGATGACCTATGAACGAACGCAACCTGAACAAAACTGCTCTGGAAATCGCCGAACCGACATCGCGGCAGCAGTTTCCTGACGAAACCTTTGCGGAAAATCCAGCTCCGCAGACACGAGTCGATACTTTGCTGACTCGCGCCGATGTGGCTGCCGAATTGCCTCCTGAAGCTGCTAAAACGCCTGTGCCGGTCGGTGATCCACCAACCGTGGTCGCCGCAGCGGGCGACACAGCACCTTCGATGTTGCTTGCCTCGGCGGGCGAAGTTTCGGCGGGAATTCATGAACCGAATGATGCCACTTCGCAGGCTGAAGTCGATGAAACACCGCTGGCAACCGAAACGCTGTTCGCACGATATCGCATCGAACGTGTGCTTGGAACGGGCGGTATGGGAATCGTGTATCTGGCCTTGGACACGCAGTTAGGGCGGCACGTCGCTTTGAAGATCCCGCGATTCGATCTGGACGGAAAGCTGAAGCTCATCGAGCGGTTTCGCCGCGAAGCCAGAGTCATGGCGGTGGTTCAACACCGAAATCTCTGCCCGATTATGGATGTGGATGAGCATGACGGACGTCACTACCTCACAATGGCTTACATTGACGGCGTACCGCTGTCGCAGGTTCTCGACCGCCGAAATCCTGAGACGCTATCCGAAAAGGGGTCTGACCCTCTGGAGGGTCAAACCCCTTTTCGGGTAGCGGTTGCGTCATCGTGTACCGCCAGTCAAATCGCCGAATGGATTCGCAAGCTGGCATTGGCCCTGGACGCCGCTCACTGCGCGGGAGTTGTGCATCGAGACCTGAAGCCGGCTAATGTCATCATCGACTACAGCGGCGAACCGATCCTGATGGACTTCGGGCTCGCATGGATGGCTCACGAAACCGATTCGCGGGTCACGCTTTCAGGAGCCATCATCGGCACACCAGCCTACATGTCGCCCGAACAGGCTGCATGCGAACCCGACACAGTCGGCGCGGCCTCTGATATCTACAGCCTTGGCGTCATCCTGTACGAGCTGCTTGCTGGCTGCCCGATTCGAAGCGGCAGCGTGACTCGCGTGCTTTACATGCTGACTCATGAAGCTCCACGGCGTCCCAGTGAAATTCGCAGCGGTGTCGATTTGCAGCTGGAAGAAATCTGCTGGAAAGCGATCGCTCGCCGCCCGGAAGATCGCTTCGCCACGGCGGCGGAATTCGCCGAGGCACTCTCGCGGTATCAAGGCGCTGTCTCAGATGGCGTCAGCGTGCTGCCAGCGGAAACGGGCCAGCATGCGATCGACGTTCCCCAGCCTCAGGTGACTCGACGAAGCAGGAATCGAATCGTGCTTGCCTGTGCGTTGCTGCTCGGAATCTTCGGAGTCGCGGCGGCGGTTGTGACCATTCGAACGAAGCCACTCACCGACGAGATCGTGCAGTCTCCGCTGACGGGCACCGGCGAACATCTTCCCCTCGCGCCGACAGGCAGCAGCATCACGCCCGTGCAGCCTTCCTACGTCCATAGTGCCACCAGTTTCACGGGCACATGGTCAGCGGGTGCGCCCGCTGCATGGCAGGGGACGTTCACTGGTCTAGGCCGCATCCCCACCGGAAACACGGGCGATCATACAGCCGTATATGATTTTTCCGGCCTGACGGGGGGCTTGCTTCCGGCTGGTACGTATTTTGTTATCAGCGATCTGGATCATGAAATTGAACACCTGACACTCAAGGCTTACGACTCGCAGCACAATGCCATTTCGCAGCCGTGGATCAATCGCAATCCGCTCGAACAACATGGTTCGGGAACCGGCGCTGGCTTCCCCGGTCTGCTGCTGCCTGCCGACATGCCCGGATGGGACTGGAACGAATCGACACAGACATATGCCTTCGACGGGGCGACGATTGTGGGCAACCCGAATCTCGAGTTCACCCTGAGCACTCGCGAGGCAATCGTCTTTCTGGAAGTGACTCGCGAAGTCACCGGCTTTGGAATTTGTGTTTCGGCTCCCGCTGCGGTTCCGTAATCCTGGGGCGGGCCTCGCCGTTGCGTATCGCTGTTTTTGAGCGACTATCCTGCGCGCGGTGTTGAATGGGATTTTTCCAGGCAGCGGAATCTCTGCATTGGAATAGTTTAACCGCGTGCCCAGCGGGCCGCGCTCGTCCGCTGGTTGTCCCAGAGCGCATTGGTATCTCCACAACTCAGAATCCACCAATTTCACTGAATCACATGATTACCCAGTGTGATCTTCAACGTTGACTTGTGGAGATATCAATGCCCCAGAGCGCGGCCCGCTGGGCACGCGGTTAAACGGGTGAAAGGTCCATCACGACGTCTCATTCCGGATCGCAGAGCGACAATCGCCTGGATTCCCGCCAGCATCGGCTGCACTGTTCCGCACCCACCGTACAGTCCCCGCAAAAATCTTCGATTTTTCTGGCCGGGTTTGATCGCCGAATACGCATGAGTCCTGTTCACGTGTTTGTTTTTTACCAACCCACTTCAGTAAGGACCATGATCATGTTGATGACGTTTTTGTCACACGCATCCATGCGGGCTGTTTGCCGCAGAATTCTAATCGCCACAGTAGCACTGACAGTTTGGGGCGGCACGATGAGTCCGAGCAACGCCGGTATCCTGACTGGCAGTGGCTCACATCTTCCGCATGTCCCCCTCGTAACCACATATCCGGTGGTCGTTCCCGTCTACACGAATAGTGGCAATACAACCTTTACAGGCACCTGGTCCGCAAGTGCCGCGGCTCCGTGGCAAGGTACGTTTACCGGCACTGGACCAATTCCTAGCTCGGGCACGCCCGTAGGAATCAGCACCTACCACTTTACGGGACTCGCTGCGGGCGGGCTATCGGCGGGGACTTTCATATTTTTCAATGACTTGGACAATGGTTCGGGCTCCGAAACTTTTTCGCTCAAGGCCTTTGACTCGCTGAATGCAGTCATCACAACGGAATGGCTTAACGATACTCCACTCGGCGTTAGCGGCTCAGGTTCGGGTTCTGGCGGAGTTCCGATTCTTACGGATATGCCGGGGTGGGACTGGAACGGAATCTCCGCAAATACCTACACGTTTGATGGGGCATCTGTAGGGGGAAATCCCAACATCCTGTTTGCACTGGAAAACAACCAGCTCATTGGCCATCTGGAATTCACCCGCACCAGCAACTTCGCCACTTTCGGTCTCGGCGCACCGAGGGCGGTTCCAGAGCCTGCGACAGTGGTCCTGCTCGCTGGCTGCTTCGGTGCTTCTGTTCTCCGAAGGCAATGGCGTCGTCGAAGTGAAGCGAAATCCTGAATCCCGCAGCGTGCCGACTGACGGCCAGTGGGAGAATGATCGTTTAACCCGGATTATTCACGTAGGCCGGACCAAATTCGAGTAAGCCCTTGCCGGAACTACACAAACGTGATTTTTCGCATTTGACAGACTGTTGGTGATCGCAGGATTGGTTAGCGAATGCAGTTCCGGCGTTCATTGCGTTTGTTTGGTCCGGCCTACAATGTCGGTGAATAATCCGGGTTTAGCGGCGAGCTGCAGTCGCAGGCGAAGTTCTCTGCCGCCTACGCCTACGGCTCGCCGTTAAACGAATGACCTTCCCATAAATCGCGCACAAAGAATCCGATAGGGTCAGATTTTCTGAAAGGACAATACTCATGCAAACTGGCAAAGCGGTACAGATGCTTAGTTCTCTGCGACATCGCAAATGGCTCGTGCTGCTTTTCGCCGCTCATCTGCCGTTTCTGCTCATCTACCTCAGCAGCCTCTGGCACCAGCAGCACTATCAGTTTTTTCCGTTCGCGATCGGCGCGTTTGCCTGGCTGTTGGTCACGCGACGAAGCCGCAAGCCGGAGCGATGGACCTGGCCTGCAAAGATGCTGATTGGCATCGATATCATCTGCCTTTCAGCGGGATTCTTCCTGAACTCGCCGTGGCTGGTGGTGCTGGGACTGGTTGCCGTGCTGATGGCCTTGTCCTTTGCAAACCGCGATGCGGGTTACGATCGCCGATGCACCTACCTGGCACTGTTGCCGTTGCTCGTGGTCCGTTTGCCACTGCAGTACGACCTGCAAGTGATCAACTGGCTTCAACGAGTGACAACAGCCGTGGCAAGCACGACGCTGCATCGGATCGGAACGTTACACTTCCGGGACGGTAACGTGCTGCAGCTTCCCGGGAAAAGCTTCATGGTGGCGGAGGCATGCAGTGGAGTGCAGTCTCTGTTTACCATTCTGTTCATTG